>PNKF01000003.1 GCA_013822285.1 Gemmatimonas sp. | reverse complement strand
CCGGCTGCAGGCGGATGCGCCCGTCGCGCTCCCGATAGAAGCGCTTCACCGTCGCGCCGTTGTCCTCGAGCATCGCGATGACCATCTCGCCGTTGTCGGCGGTGGGGCGATCGTGCACCACGACGTAATCGCCGTCGCTGATCTGCTCGTCGATCATCGAGTTGCCGCGTACCCGCAGCACGTAGTGCTCGCCCGCGCGGCGCACGAAGGCGTCCGGCACCGCGATGGTCTCGGAGGACTCGAAGGCCTCGAGCGGCAGGCCCGCGGCGACGGAGCCGCGAATCGGCAGTTCGATCGCCTTCGGGAAGACCTCGCTCGGCAGGATCTCGATCGCCCGCGACTCGTTGAACGACTTCCGGATGTATCCCTTGCGATCAAGGTTGGACAAGTGCTCGTGCACCGTCGCCAGCGAGTTATAGTTGAAGGCCTCGGCGATCTCCTCGAAGCTCGGCGCGTAGCCGTGTTCCGATTTGAAGCTCTGGAGATAGTCGAGAATCCTGCGCTGGACCTTGGTGAGCGCCATTGCGTTCGCCCCTGCGAGGGTGGAGAGAGAAGGCGGGCTCAGGTGCCCGTTGCGTACCAGACGCCCGAACACGACCCGAAGTAACGGTATCCGAACATTGCCCGAAGCACAAGCCAGCCGCTGGGTCCCGCCGACCGGCCCCCTAGGTGAGCTCACCGAGCGCTCGCGACTGCGCGCCCGGGAGAGCGCGCTCGGCCGCGCGGAGCTGGAGGCCATCGTGCGCGAGGCGCCGTTGCCGCCGGACTTTGCCGCGGCGCTGCGGAGGCCCCAGGTGGCGGTCATCGCCGAATTGAAGCGCAGTTCGCCGTCCAAGGGCACACTCGACGCGACGCTCGACGCCGCCGACCGCACGCGGCGTTATGTGGCCGGGGGTGCGGCGGCGCTTTCCATTCTCACTGAGCCGGCCCGATTCGGCGGTAGTCTGGCGGATCTGCGGGACGTTCGATCGGCCGTCGCGGTGCCCCTGCTGCGCAAGGACTTCATCACCAGTGAGATCCAACTGCTGGAAGCGCGCGCGTACGGCGCGGCTGCGGCGCTCCTGATTGCACGGGCGCTGGCACCCGAGGAACTCCAGGAACTGGGCGCTGCCGCCACGGCGCTTGGATTGACGCCGCTCGTGGAAGTGCGCGACGAGGCCGAGTTGGCGCGGGCCGTCGCGGTACGCGGCGCGGTGATTGGCGTTAACAACCGCGACCTCGAGACGTTGATCATCGAGCCGGAGGTGGGCGCCCGCATGATTCCGCAGGTGCCGGCGGATCGGGTCGCGGTCTACGAGAGTGGCATCAGCGACGTCGCGGGGGTGCAGCGCGCGGCGGCGTTGGGGGCCGATGCCGTGTTGATCGGCTCGTCATTGTCGGTGGCCACGGACGTGGAAGGCACGGTCACGGCACTCGCCTCAGTCCCGCGACGCGGCCGTGGTTGACGTAAAGTTTTGCGGGCTCACGCGCGCGGCGGACGCAGCCGAGGCGGTCGCCCTGGGCGCCGGCTATGCGGGGGTGATCTTCGCGGGTGGGCCGCGGAATCTGGAGCCGACCCGCGCGCGCGACGTGCTCGCGGCGACCGCAGGCAGCAGCACGCGTCGTGTCGGCGTATTCGCGGCGCAGCCGGTCGACGAGCTGCTCGAGATCGCGCGCGTCGCCGCGCTCGATGTGCTGCAGCTGTCCTATGGCGCCGCACGAGAGCATCGGATAGGATTGCGGGCGGCATTCGCCGGCCAACTGTGGGCAGTGGCGCACGTGGCGGATGTGCGCGACGTCGAACGGGCGGCGGATTGGTTCGCGGATGGGATCGACGCGGTGGTGTTGGATGCGGCGGTCGCGGGGAAGCTGGGGGGCACCGGCGTCGCGCTGGACTGGGCGGCGGTCGGACCGGCGGTGCGTCGCCTTCGGACCCATGGCCGCGTGGTGCTGGCCGGGGGACTCCGGCCGGCAAACGTCGCCGACGCGCTCGCGATGGTGCAAGTTGATATAGTAGATGTGTCGTCGGGCGTGGAATCGGCGCCTGGGATCAAAGACCCTGAACAGATGCGCGCCTTCGCAGCAGCGGTGCGTGCGCACGAGGTACGATGACGCAGCAGGTCGCTACGGATCGGTTCGGCGCGTTTGGGGGGCGATACGTCCCCGAGACGCTTGTGCCCGCGCTTGACCAACTCGAGGTGGCGCTCGCGGAGGCGCTCGCGGACCCGGCCTTCACAGGCGAACTCGCGTACATGCTCGAGACCTACGTCGGACGCCCGTCGGCGCTGACGGAGGCGCCGAACTTGAGCGCCCGCGTCGGCGTGCCGGTGTGGCTCAAGCGCGAAGACCTGAACCACACGGGCGCGCACAAGATCAACAACGCGCTGGCCCAAGCCCTGCTCGCCAAGCGTATGGGCAAGAAGCGCATCATCGCCGAGACCGGTGCTGGCCAGCACGGGGTCGCCACGGCGACTGTCTGCGCGCGCCTCGGCCTGCAGTGCGTGGTCTACATGGGCGAAGAAGACATGCGGCGGCAGCAGCTGAATGTCTTCCGCATGCGCCTCATGGGCGCGACGGTCGTGCCCGTGACGGCCGGAACCCGCACGCTCAAGGATGCGACCTCCGAGGCGATCCGCGATTGGGTCGCCACCTGTGAAGACTCGCACTACATCATCGGGTCGGTCGTCGGGCCGGCGCCGTACCCGCGCATGGTGCGCGATTTCCAGGCGATCATCGGCCGCGAAGCGCGCGCGCAGATGCTGCAGCGGGCAGGACGCCTGCCGAGCCATGTGGTGGCCTGCGTGGGCGGCGGCTCCAATGCGATGGGCATCTTCCATGCCTTCGTCGAGGACGCCGCCGTGCGGCTCGTCGGTGTGGAAGCGGCGGGCGAGGGCCTCGATACCGGCCGTCATTCCGCCTCGCTGTCGCACGGGGTACCCGGCGTGCTGCACGGCACGCTGAGCTACTTGCTGCAGGATGACGACGGACAGGTGCATCCGGCGCACTCCATCTCTGCCGGCCTCGATTACCCGGGTGTGGGTCCCGAGCACTCGTACCTGCGCGACAGCGGCCGTGCGCAGTACGTGGCGGTCACGGATGGCGCGGCGCTGTGTGGCTTCGAACTGTTGAGCCGACTCGAGGGCATCATTCCCGCGCTCGAGACCTCGCATGCCGTGGCCTGGATCGCCGAGCAGGCGGGCCGATTCGCGTCCGACGACTGCATCCTGCTCTGTGTCAGCGGCCGCGGTGACAAGGATGTCTCGCAGGTGGCCGAAGTGCTCTCGAGTGGGGTGCGGCACGCGTGACGGACACTGGAGCCGCGGAAACCGTCGAGGCCCCGCCATGTCCGCCGGCGGTCGTAGAGGACGCGCTGCGCGTCTTCGACAAGGCCATGAAGGCGTTCCAGCTCTACCTCCCGAACAACGCGCAGCATCAGAAGGCGATGGCGGCCGCCAAGGCGGCCATCGCGCCCCTGTGGCAGCATATGGGGAGTCTCGTGCTGCAAGTGACGGACACCGAACTCAAGTGGTACGGCGTCGTCGTCAACTCGCATCCGGAAAAGGGCGGCGATTCGCTGCCGTGGCTGCTGTTCAAGGACGGGTTGCGCGAGCTCGTGTGGTTCCCGGGCTTCGAGGACGAGGAGATGGAACGCTTCCTCGCGATCATCCCGAAGGTGCGGCACGCGCAACCGCACGAGGACGACCTGCTGACCTTGCTCTGGGAGCAGGACTTCCAGTGCTTGAAGTACCGCTACGTCGAGATCAACGACCCCGCAGCGCCGCTCGACCCGGATGCCAACCCGGGCCGCTGGCCGGCGCCCGCGGGTGCGGCCTTCGAGCCGCCGACGCAGGCGATTCAAGAAGCCAAGCAGGCGATCGACGAGGGACAGGAAGAGACCACGGAGGAGCAGGGCAAGGCGGGTGATGGTGCCAAGCCTCCGCGTCCGCCGGGCATCGTCTCGATGGACGACTTCGACGCGACGCTGTACTTCCTCGATCCGAACGAAATCGAGTATCTCCGGCAGGAGACCGAGCGTGAGTATTCGCTCGACCTGCGCAAGCTGGTGTTGCAGGCGCTGCTCGACATCTTCGAACTGCAAGTCGACGCGCTGGTCCGTGAAGAGATCGTCGGCGACCTCGAGGCCTTGGTCATCCACATGCTGGCGGCGGGGCAGTTCAGCAACGTGGCATACCTGCTCAAGGAGATCGAAGGCACGATGCAACGCGCCCGCGAGGTGCGTCCGCAGGAGCGCGATCGCCTCGGCAAGTTGGCCGACCGCCTCTCGCATCCCGATGCCTTGAGCCAGATGATCCAGGCGCTCGAGGAATCCACCCGGCTGCCGGCCAAGGAAGACCTGACGCAGCTCTTCGCGCAGCTCAAGCCGACCGCGCTGGGAACGATCCTCGACTTCATCGATCGCAGCCAGAACACCGAGCTCAAGCCGCTGCTCGAAGCCAGCGCCGAGCGGCTGGCGCAGTCGAACACCAGCGAGCTGGTGCGCCTCGTGAAGGACGCGAAGACGTCCGTGGCGCGCGAAGCCATCCGTCGCGCCGGTGCCATGCGCACCGCCTCCGCCGTGCCGTCGCTGGGCGATGTCTTGGCCAGCGGCGTCGAACGTCCCGTGCGCGCCGCCTGCGTGACGGCGCTGATGGACATCGGCTCGCCGGGTGCCTTGAGTGCGCTGGAAGCGGCGCTCAACGATCCTGAGCGCGACATTCGCCTCACGGTGATCCGCGCCCTCACGGCACGCACGCATCGCCCCGCAATGCAGAAGGTGCAGGCGATCATCACCGATGGCCGCACGAAGGACATGGACCGCACCGAGCGCATCGCGTTGTTCGAGTACTTCGGCACGATCTGCGGCGACGCGGGCATCGCCGTGCTCGATCCCATCCTCACGGCGAAGGGCGGGCTCTTCGCCAAGAAGGAGGATCCCGAACTCCGCGCCTGCGCGGCGGTCGCGTTGGGGCGCATCAATAGCGATGCCGCGCGCGCGACGCTGCAGAAGTCCGCGAGTGACAAGGACGTGATCGTCCGCAATGCCGTGACGCGCGCCCTGCGCGGGCCGACGGCGGGGAGCGCCTCGTGACGGGCCCAGACAACCGCTTGAGCGGCGTCGCGCGCAACACGCAGGCCATCGGCGCCGTGGGCCTTGGGGAAGGCACCGTGCGCCGCATCGGCCGCACCTGGGTGACGTCGTTCTACGTCGCGCTGCGCAATCTCAAGATGTATCCCCTCGAGAATGCCGTCGTGCAGAAGGGCCTCGAGGACCTCACCAAGCTCTCGGCCGAGCTGATCGACGGCGACGGCGAGTGCGAGTTCCGGCTCGCGGGCGAGTTCTTGTTCCTGAACGCCACCCGCATGAAGCTCGACCTCGACAACTACACGAGCTTCTCGTTCCTGCTGAATCGCTGTCGCGACGCCGGTGTGGGCCAGATCCGCTTCGTCGATCACCCGACGATCCGCGACTGGACGGTGCTGCTCTCGTTCCTCATCAATCCGCCGGGCAAGACGGCGGGTGAGCGCTTCGACCTGCTCAACCAGCGCCTCGCGGAGACGAACGTCAATGTCTTCGATCTCGCGCCGCCGCCGGAGAGCGATGACAATCCCGAAGACGAGGGCGAGTCCAAGGAGCGCGCCAAGCGCACCTACCAGCAGTCGGTGACGACGACGAAGGAAGTGCTCAACTCCGTGCGCATGGGGCAGAGCCCCAACGTCAAGAAGATCAAGCGCGTGGTGCAGGGCATCGTCGACCAGATTCTTTCGGACGAAACCTCGCTGGTGGGCCTGACCACCATCCGCGACTACGACGACTACACGTTCACGCACTGCGTGAACGTCGCGATCTTCTCCATCGCACTGGGTCGCCGCCTGGGCCTCACCCGCCTGCAGCTCTACGATCTCGGGTTCACGGCGCTGTTCCATGACATCGGCAAGTCGCGCGTGCCGATCGACATCATCCAGAAGCCGGATGCGCTCGACGAAGACGAGTGGCGTCTCGTGATGGCGCATCCCTGGCTCGGCGTGCTCGCGCTTTTCCAGTTGCGCGAGCAGTCGGAGTTCCCGTATCGCTCGATGATGGTGGCCTACCAGCACCACCAGAAGCGCGACCTCACGGGCTATCCGCGTTCGCTGCGCATCGCCGAGATGACCTTCTACAGCAAGATCGTCGCGGTGGCCGACGCCTTCGACGCCGCGACGTCGCGGCGCGTGTACACCACCACGCCGCTCTCGCCGGCGAATGTGTTGCAGGAAATGCGCGACAATCCCCGCCGCGGCATGGATCCGGTGGTGGTGAAGGCCTTCGTCGCGCTGCTCGGCATCTATCCCGTGGGCTCGCTCTGCGTGCTCGACTCGTTCGAGCTCGCCATCGTGCACGCCGTGAATCCCATTCCCGAGATGCTCTCGCGGCCCATCGTCCGGCTCATCAGCGACGACCTCGGCAACATCGAGCACCCCGGGCGCCTGTTTGACCTCGCCGAGAAGGACGAGGCGGGGAACTTCAAGAAGTCCATCATCAAGACCGCCGACCCCGAGCGCTACGGCATCAAGGTCGGCGACTACTTCGTCTGAAACAGTGCTGACTGACCGTTTGCGGGCGCTCCGCGCCGAAGGGCGCCGTGCGCTCGTCTGTTATGTGACCGCTGGGCACCCGACGCCCGCCGAATCCGCGCGACTCATCCGCGAGCTGCCCGCCGCAGGTTGCGACGTGCTGGAAGTGGGCGTGCCGTTCTCCGATCCCTTGGCCGACGGGCCCATCATCCAAGGCAGTTCGCAAAAGGCCTTGGAGCAGGGGGTCACCCTGGAGCGCGCGCTGGGCATCATCGCCGAGGCGAAACCGACGGCGCCGGTGGTGCTGTTCTCGTACTTGAATCCGCTCATGAAGGCGGGCCCCGACGTGCTGCAGCGGGCCAAGGCCGCGGGCGTCAGCGGCGTGCTCGTCACGGATCTTCCGGTGGGGGCCGATCCAGAGCGAGAGGCGTGGCTCGGCAGCGGTCCGCTGGAGTTCGTGCGCTTGGTCGCCCCGACGACGCCGCAGCAGCGCATGGCCGAGATCGTGAAGCACGGACGCGGCTTCGTGTACCTCATCAGCCGGCTTGGCGTGACGGGCGTACACCAAGGCGTGGCCACCGACCTGCCGGCGAGCGTGGCGAAGCTGCGTGCCGTCTGTGACCTGCCGATCTGCGTGGGCTTCGGCATCTCCACGCCGGAGCAGGTGCGCGCCGTGGGCGATGTGGCCGATGGCGTCGTGGTCGGCTCGGCGCTGGTGCAGGCGGTCGAGACGCGCGGCGTCGATGCGGCGCTGGCGTTGGTGCGCGAGATGCGCGCGGCATTGGACCGTCCGTGATCAACGCGATCGTCGTCTATCGGACGACGACGCCGCCGCTCGGCACGATTGCCGTGCTGCTGGCCTGCGTGCTCGACGCGCGCTGGTGGCAACACCCGATCATCACGCTTGGATTGATCGTCGCGGCGACGCTGGCGCGACGCTTCCACCTCCCGGTCACGAAGTTCACCTTCGTTGGTGTGCTTGGCATGGTCGCCGTTGGCGGGGCCCTGCTGGCCGGTCCCGCCACCGCAGCGCTGGCGGTCGCCGTGGGCGTAATGCTGGCTGATGGTGTGCTGCTCGGCCGGGGCGCGCTTCCGGCATGGATCAATGCCTCGCGTGAGTCGTTGGCGCTGCTCGCCGCCTTCGGGTGGTATGCCTGGGCGCGAGGGCCGATGGCAAGCGGTGCCGAGGGCCTGCTCGGCGAAGCGCCGGCGATCGCCGTCTTCGTCATCATCCACTTCGCGCTGGCGCGCTCGCTGCAGTACCTCTCGCTGATCGTGCGCGACAAGCTCTCGCCCGAAGAGCGTTCGCTGATCCTGCGCTACGAAGTGATCGGACTTGGCGCGAGCACCTTCGTGCTGGTCGCGATGCTGGCGGCCATCGCGACGTTGGAGCCCGTGGGCGTCGTCTTGGTCGGCGTCATGCTCGGCTTTGCCGGGTTGCTGCTCAAGCGCATCCTCGAAGAGAGCATCGCGGCGGAAGAGCTGAACACGGTGCTGGCGATGGAAGCCGCGGTGGCGGCCGACGCCACCATCGGTTCGGCGATCGGGCGGCTCGAGCGCATGGCTCATCGCTTGCTGGAATGGAAGGAGCTGCGCGTGCTGCGCTGGGACGGTCGTCAGGCGACGGTGATCTACCGCACGGGCGCGGGATTCCTGGCCGAGCCTGAGCCTGCGCCGCGCGATGGCGAGCGCCTCCGCGCGGAGGCGTTGGAATCGCGCGACGTCATGCTGCTGTCCGATGCCAACCGCGATGAACGTGTGGAGCGCGCGCGGGCCGACGCGGCCTCGCGCGCGGTGGCACCGCTGACCTTCGGGGATCGTCTCATCGGCCTGATCGAGCTCGACACGCCGAAGCGCGGCGCCTATGGCCCGAAGGAGGGCGTGTTGCTCAAGCGCGTCGCGCAGCAGTTGGCAACGACGCTGCACCTCATGGACCTGCGCGCACCGCTGGTGGCGACGGTCGAGCGTCTCACGCAGGAGGTCGCCACGCTCACGGAGTCTGCGCGAGCCTTGCGCGGCGGCGGTGATGGCGTCGTGCGCGCGGTCGCGGAGATCGAGCGTGGATTGCAGGAAGAGAATGAGCAACTCGCGCAGGGGCTCGCGAGCATGCGCGCGCTGACCGAGCGCACGCGGGCCGTAGCCAGCGATGCTGGCGCGGCGCACGATGGCACCCGCCAGGCGTCGGCCGTGGCCGCCGAGAATCGCTCGGCGGTGGAGGGCGCATTGCAGCAGCTGCTCGACGCGAAGGGCTTCACCGCCGAGAGCGCCGCGCGCGTGACGACGCTGGGCGAGACCATGCGCGAGGTCACCGGCTTCATCACGGTGATTCGCGAACTCGCGGTGCAGACCAACCTGTTGGCGCTCAACGCGGCGATCGAAGCCGCGCGTGCGGGGCACGAGGGGCGTGGCTTTGCCGTCGTCGCCGAAGAAGTGCGGGCGCTCGCCGACGAGAGCGGCCGTGCGGCGGACGAGGCCCAGCGCGCGCTCAAGGGCTTCGAGGACCAGATGCAACAGACCGCACAGCTGATGGCGCGCGGAGAGTCGCTGGTCGGAGACGCAGAGCTGCGCAGTGCGGGATCGCGCGAGGCACTGGGGCGCATTGTCGAGGGCACGGCCGGCGCGGCCGTGAATGCGGCCCGCATCGCCGGGAGCGCCGAGGAGCAGCGGCGCGACGTCGAGCGCATGCGCGAGCGCTTGACGCGCCTCGAGGCGATCGTCGCGCGCAATCGCGACGGGCTTGCGAGCGTGAGCGCCTCGGTCGCCGGCCAGGCCGATGCGCTGCGTAGCCTCGAGCGGGCGACGACGGAGCTGCGTGACGTCGTGAGCGCGCTCGCCGTCTTGACGCAGCGCGTGACGAGAACTGCATGAGCGAACCCGTATTGCCCGCTTGGGCCGAAGTCGGCGAGAAGCGCCGCGCACACATCGCCCGTGTGACGGCGTTGTTGGATCGTTGGGCCGTGCAGCTCAAGCTCGACGCGGCGGAGGCGCAGGCCTGGCACGACGCCGGACGCTGGCACGATGCGTTGCGTGATGCCTCGGCCGACACGCTGCGCGCCTTGGCGGCTGAGCCCGACCGGCCGGTCGAGACCTTGCATGGCCCGGCCGCTGCGCTGCGGCTGGCGCGGGAGGGCGAGCGGCGCACGGAGCTGCTCGACGCCATTCGCTGGCACACCGTCGGCTTCGCGGGCTGGACGCGCGTCGGCCGCGCGCTGTACATGGCCGACTTCCTCGAGCCAGGTCGCCAGTTCGCGCGGGCGGATCGTGCCTTCCTCGCCGACCACCTCGTCCATGACTTCGACGGCGTGTTCCGTCAGGTCGTGCGCATGCGCATCGAGTGGACGCTGCGGGAAGGGAAGGCGCTGTTCCCCGAAACGGTCGCGCTGTGGAATCTGGTCCGGTGAGGCGCATCCGCGGGCGCTGGTTGCTGCTCGCGATCGCCCTGGTCGGGTTGGGCGTCGCGCTCTGGCGCTACGCCAAGCCCACGACAGCCGCCTCGACAAGCATGACACCGAATGCGCGCGTCACGCGGCTGGTGGCGGACTCCGTGCGCATCAAGGTCGAAGTGCTGAACGGCACCGATATCCGTGGCCTCGCGCGCCGCGGCACCTTCGCGCTGCGGGACCTCGGCTTCGATGTGGTCGGGACGGGCAACAGCAGCGAGAAGGTCGACTCGAGCGTGGTCTACGTGCACAGTGGCCGCATGGACTGGGGCGAACTGGCCGCGCAGGGACTCGGCGGGGCGCGCGTCGTCGCGCGCCCTGACAGCTCACGCTACCTCGACCTGACTGTCGTGCTCGGACGCGCCTGGCGACCGCCGGCGGAGACGTTCCACCCGTAGCTGGCCGCAGGCGGCGGCGATGTCCATGCCGCGGCTCTTCCGGATGGCCACCTCGACACCGCGATCGCGAATGCGACGCGCGAACTTCGCGATCTCATTCGGCGGCGTCGGCGTGAAGCCCATCGAGCCTCCGGGGTGCAGCGGGATGAGATTGACAAAGGCGCCGCACTCGCGCGCGAGCTTCGCCAGCTGATCGGCATGCTCTGGCTTGTCGTTCACGCC
Organism: Gemmatimonas sp.; assembly: GCA_013822285.1. Classification (GTDB taxonomy): domain Bacteria; phylum Gemmatimonadota; class Gemmatimonadetes; order Gemmatimonadales; family Gemmatimonadaceae; genus Pseudogemmatithrix. The sequence goes on along the minus strand of PNKF01000003.1, from coordinate 32,301 downwards.
GCCCAACATGACGTACTCGAAGGTCACGCGGCGATCGAACTCCGCCGCGGCCTGGATGACGTCGGCCAGCGGATACTTGATGTTCACCGGCATGAGCGTGCCACGCAGCTCGTCGCTGGGTGCGTGGATCGAGAGCGCGAGCCGGAACTGCTCCTTGCGTTGGCCGAGCGCGATGATGCCCGGCAGCACGCCGACCGTGGAGACCGTGATGTGTCGCGCGCCGATGCCGAAGCCCTTGGGATCGTTGAGGATCGTCAGCACCTGCTCGACGGCCTTCCAGTTCATGAGCGGCTCGCCCATGCCCATGAAGACGATGTTCGTCGCCCGTACCGGTGGATCGAGCAAGGCCAGCTCGCGCACCTGCCCGGCGATCTCGCTCACGGAGAGATTGCGCGCGAAGCCCATCACGCCCGTCGCGCAGAACGCGCACTTGAGGGCGCAGCCCACCTGCGAGGAGATGCAGAAGGTCATGCGGTCGCCGTCGGGAATCGCGACCGTCTCGATGCTCTGGCCGTCGTCGAGCTTGAACAGGAACTTGCGCGTGCCGTCCACGGATTTCTGCTCGGTGAGCAGCTCCATGCGGGGCAGCGTGAAGTGCTGCGCGAGGAGTTCGCGGAAGGCCTTCGGCAGGTCGGTCATCTGCTCGAAGCTGGCCACCGGCTTCTGCCAGAGGTGCGGCAGGACCTGGCTGCCGCGGAAGGGCTTCTCCCCGTGGGCAACGGCAAACTCGCGGAGGCTGCGTTCCGCGTCGGCAGGGGCCAAGTCGAGCAAATTCAGCATGTTGCAGAGTACCCGATTTCGGTACGGGACGCAACGCGCGGTGACTTCCACCAAGTCGCTGTGGGAGTTAGATTTACGCCCTCAATGCCTGATGCGAGTCCCCCTGCCGCGGTGCCTGGCGCCGCGGCCCGCTGGACCCCTCCTGTCCTCTGGTTGGCGATTGTCCTTGTCGGCACCTCGTGGCCCAAGCTCGTGCTTGGTCCCGATGGCCTCGGCCTCGACAAGGTCGCTCACTTCAGCGCATACGCGATTCTCGCGGCCCTGTCGCTGCGCGCCACCTTGTCGCCACTCCGCTTGGGGACCGCCTTCGCTGTGATCCTCAGTGTCTCCGCGCTCGGTGCCGTCGACGAATGGCACCAGAGCTTCATTCCCGGTCGTTCCATGAGCTTCCCCGACTGGATTGCGGATACCTGCGGCGCCGTCCTCGGTGTCCTCGCCGTCCGCCTGATTCCTTTCTTCACGCCTCGCCGCCGCCCGCTCCCGTGACCGCTGTCGATCCGCTCGCTACCACCCTCCGCAGCCACCTTGGCGGCGCCCTGCGCCTCTCGCACGACGGCCAGCGCGTCACGCTCGGCGGTTGGGTCCATAAGTCCCGCGACCTCGGGGGGCAGCTGTTCATCGACCTGCGCGATCGCGATGGACTGGTGCAACTCGCCTTCAACCCGCATTGGACGCCGGCCGAGGTGATCGCGAAGGGCGTGAGCATCGGGCTCGAGTGCGCGGTGCTGGTCGATGGCGTGGTGGCGCCGCGTCCGGACGGCCTCAAGAACCCCGAGATGGCCACGGGCGAGATTGAAGTGCGCGTGAGCGACATTCGCGTCGTCGGGCCCGCCGCCACGCCGGCGATTCCCGTCGCGCTCGACAAGGAAGCCAAGCGTCCCGCCGAGGACCTGCGCCTGCGGCATCGCGTGCTAGACCTGCGCCGCCCGGAGTTGCAGCGGAACCTCGTGCTGCGGCATCGCCTCATGCAGGTGACGCGCAACTTCCTCAGTGCCAAGGGCTATCTCGAACTCGAGACGCCCATCCTCACGAAGCCCACTCCCGAAGGCGCGCGCGACTTCCTCGTGCCCAGCCGCATGCACGCGGGAGAGTTCTTCGCGCTGCCGCAGTCGCCGCAGATCTACAAGCAGCTGTTCATGTGCGCGGGCTTCGACCGGTATTTCCAGATCGCCCGCTGCTTCCGTGACGAAGACCTGCGCGCCGATCGCCAGCTGGAGTTCACGCAGATCGACATCGAAGCCTCGTTCATCACGCGTGAGGACATCATCACGATGGCCGAAGGCCTGATGCAGGCCCTCTGGGCCGAAGCGGGCATCGCCGTGCCGACGCCGTTCCCGCGCATGAGCTACGCCGACGCGATGGAACGCTACGGCTGCGATCGCCCCGACCTGCGCTATGGGCTCGAGATCCGCGACCTGACGGCCGCGTTCAAGGCCAGCGAGTCGGGCATCATCCAGTCGGCGCTGGCGGCCGGCGGCCGCGTACGCGGAATCATCGTGCCGGGTGCCGCGGGCTGGAGCCGGAAGCAGGTGGACGAACTCGAGGCGATCGCGAAGGGCGCCGGTGCGGGCGGCCTCGTGCGGATCAAGCTCGCCGAGGGCAAGCTCGAAGGTCCCTTGGCCAAGTTCCTCCCGGCCGATGCGGCGGGCGCGCTCGGGCTTGTCGAGGGCGATCTCGTGCTCGCGGTGGCCGGGGCGGACCGCATCTCGAGTCCGGCGCTGGACCGCGTGCGCCAGGAGTGCGCGTCGCGGCTCAAGCTTGCCGATCCGAATCGCCGCGAGTTCCTCTGGCTGCTCGACTTCCCGATGTTCGACAAGGATCCGGAGACGGGCGCCTTGGCGGCGGTGCATCACCCGTTCACCTCGCCGAACACGGACGACATGAACGCGCGTCCCGGCGCGCCTGAGACCTGGCGTGCCTTCGCCTACGACTGCGTGCTGAACGGCACAGAGCTGGGCGGCGGCTCGATCCGTACGTCGGATCCCGCCGTGCAGGCGCGGATGTTCGAATTGCTGGGCATCGGGGACGTGGCGGAGCAGGAGCGTCGCTTCGGCTTCTTGCTGGAAGGCCTCCGCGCCGGCGCGCCGCCGCACGGTGGCATCGCGTTTGGCTTCGACCGCATTGCGATGATCCTGTCGAACGCCGAATCGCTGCGTGACGTGATCGCCTTCCCGAAGACCACGGCGGCGCGCGCGTTGTTCGAGGGGGCACCCTCACAGGTGCCGGCGCAGGACCTCGACGAATTGCACATCCGCGTCCAGGAGTGAGGATGACAGACGGAACCATGGGTGGCGAGAGCATCACCACGAAGCTGCCGACGGAAGGTGCCGACCTGCTGACGCTGGCCGGCGTGGCGGACGGCAATCTCTCCGAACTGCAGCGCTTGTTCCCCGTCCGCGCGACGCTGCGTGGGGAGCAGCTCACGTTGACGGGTACGCCGGACGCCGTGGAGAAGGCCGCCCAGGTCGCCCAGCGCATGATCGACCACGCGAAGCAGCGGCAGCCGTTGGATCCCGATGACGTGCTGCGCTTCTCGATGGAAGGCCCGGCCCGCGACAGCGGCACGCCGGGGCGCATCGTGCTGCCGGGCGTGCGCAAGATCATCCAGCCGAAGACGAACGGGCAGGCGGAGTACATGCAGCAGATGCTCGACAACGAGATCGTCGTCGGCATCGGCCCGGCCGGCACGGGCAAGACGTACCTCGCGGTCGCGGCGGCGGTCGATGCGCTGGCGCGCAAGCGCGTGCGGCGCATCGTGCTCGCGCGTCCGGCGGTGGAGGCGGGTGAGTCACTGGGCTTCCTCCCCGGTGACATGCAGGCGAAGGTGGATCCGTACCTGCGGCCGCTGTATGACGCGCTGGACGACTTGATGCCGCCCGAGCGCGTGGTGCGCGCCCTCGAGACGCGTGTCATCGAGATCGCGCCGCTGGCGTACATGCGTGGGCGCACCCTGGCCGACGCCTTTGTGATCCTCGACGAAGCGCAGAACGCGACCAACGCGCAGATGAAGATGTTCCTGACGCGCTTGGGCCTGAACTCGCGCGCCGTGATCACGGGCGACAAGACGCAGATCGACTTGCCGAAGCGCGAAGAGAGCGGCCTGCTGCAGGTCGAGCGCATCCTCCAGGGCATCGACGGCATCAAGTTCCATTACTTCACCGAGACGGACGTCGTCCGTCACCGGCTGGTGCGCGAGATCGTGAAGGCCTACGCACAGGACGCCGGCACGTGAGCGCCACTCGTCCCACAGGCCGCGCGGCCTCGGCCCTGCGCGTGCTCGTGAATCGTGAGGGCCTGCGCGTGCCCGTGGCATCGGCGCGGATGGCCGACGCGGTGCAGCGGGTGTTGCGCGCCGAAAAGGTGAAGAGCGCGATGGTCAGCGTCACGCTGATGACGCCGCGCGAGATGGCGGCGCTGAATCGCAAGCATCTCAAGCACAGCGGCCCGACGGACATCATCACCTTCGGCTTCCGCGACCCTGCCGGCGCCGTGATCGGCGATGTCTACATCTGCCCGGATGTCGCCCGCGAGAATGCGGCGGCCTTCGGCGTGTCCCTGCGCGAGGAGTTGCTGCGGCTCGCCGTGCACGGCTCGCTGCATGTGCTGGGCTATGAGCATCCGGACGGCGAGGCGCGCGTGAAATCGCCGATGTGGAAGCGGCAGGAACGCATCCTGCGGCAGGTGCTCGAGGCGTGACCTTCCTCGCCGGGTTCATCGCGCTGGCGGCAGCGACGTTGGCGGCGCTCTGCGCCTTCGCCGACGGCGCGCTGCTCGGCCTCGATGCCGATGAGCCTCCGAGTGATGCGCGCACGCGGGCGCTGCTCGAGCGCCGCGAGCGCGCGCATCGCGCGCTGGCCTTCGGGCGTATCGTCGCGCAGCTGATCAGCGGCGCGGCGACCACCGTCGCGTTGCTCGCCACCGGCTGGTTGCCCGCGGCTTGGGCGACCCCCGGCATCGTCGTCGCGGGTATCGCGCTGCTCGGCATCACCGAAGTGGGAGCGCGTGCGGCCGGCGATGTGGCCGGTGCGCGCGGACTGTCGCGCGTCGGTGCGCTGGTGGAGGCGGTGGAGTGGATCGGGGCGCCGGTGGTGACCTTCGGCCGCTGGGCAGACGACGCGCTGATGGCGCTGCTCCCGCCGCCGACGCTCGATGACGACGATCACGACGACGCGGTCGAGCGCTTCCGGGAAGTCGTCGCGGCGGAGGCCGACGTCACGCCGCAGGAGGAAGTGCTGATCCACGGAGTCTTCTCGCTGGGTGATACCAAGGTCTCGTCGATCATGGTGCCGCGCGTGGACATCGTCGGCCTCGAGCAGGACACGCCGTGGAGCGAAGTGGTGGATCGCGTGCGCAGCGCGCGGCATGCGCGCCTCGTGGTCTACGACGGCACGCTCGACGAAGTCGTCGGCATCCTTTACGCGAAGGACCTGCTGCCGGCACTGCTGGCGGACGAGGAGCCCGCGGCGGGCTGGCAATCCTTGGTGAAGCCGGCGCCGTTCATCCCCGAGTCCAAAACGGTCGAAGCGCAGCTGCGCGAGTTCCGCAGCACGCATCGGCACCTGGCCATCGTCGCGGACGAGTTTGGGGGCACGGCGGGCTTGGTGACACTCGAGGATGTGCTGGAGCTGATCATCGGCGACATCCAGGACGAGGGCGACGCCGAGTTGCCGGAAGTCGAACGCGAGGAAGGCGGCCGCCTGTGGGTCGCGGCCGAGGTTTCGTTGGAGCGCCTCTCGGAGCTCACGGACCACGACTGGACGCGCGGGGACGTGACGACGGTCGGCGGCTTGCTGATGGAGATTCTCGGGCGCACGCCCAAGCCGGGCGAGGCGATCGTCCTTGATGGCTACAAGCTCGTGGCGGAGCGCGTGGTGCGCCGCCGCGTGCACCGCGTGTATCTCGAGCCCGAGCCGGTGACGGCGCCGCGGGAGGACGCATGAACTCCTTCTGGCCGCTGATCCTGCTGGTGGGCATCGTCGGCGTGTTGACGACGGCGGCGACGGCATTGCGCACCGTGAGCCGCATCTGGCTGCGACACTGGGCGGAGCAGCGCCTCGCCGGCGCCGGCACGGCCGCGTTGTACCTCGACCGTCCGCAGCGCCTGCTGATCGCAGCGGGGGCGGGCATCGCGGGCACGGTGTACACGCTGGGTGCCGTGCTCGGCCTCCAGCAGGGCGACCGCGGGCTGTCGCTGGTGCAGACGCTCTTGCTCGCGGCGGCATTGCTGTTGGTGTTCGGGCAGCTCGTGCCGCGGGCCATCGCGCGGCGCTGGCCCGCGGAATCGTTGCCGCTGGTGCTGCCGGTGCTGCGCGTCGTGGAAGGGCTCACGCAGCCGTTGGCGCGCGTCGCCATGCGGCTGGTGTCGCGCTGGTTCGGCTCGGCGGCGGTCGCGCCGGACTCTCCCGGAGATGTGCTCGACGACTTGCTGCGGGAAGGGGAACTCGAGGGCGTCGGCGTGGCCGAAGAGCGCGAGATCATCAGCGGCGTGGTCGAATTCGGTGACACGCGCGTCGCGACGGTTATGACGGCGCGTGCGGATATCGTCGCCGTGGAGCGCACGGCGAGGGCCGATCACGTCGCGCAGTTGGTGGCGCAGTCGAAGTATTCACGCTTGCCGATCTACGACGGCACCATCGATCACGTCGTCGGCATGGTCACGAGCTGGGACGTCATCGCACGCCCCGAGGCGCCGCTGCGTGCGCCGCGCCCCGTCGCCATCGCCACGCCGGACGAGCCCTGCCACGCCCTGATGACCCGCATGCTGCGCGACAAGCGCCATCTGGCCATCGTGCGCGGGGCGGGGGGCGAGACGCTCGGGCTGGTGACGCTCGAAGACCTCGTCGAGGAGTTCGTCGGCGAAATCCAGGATGAACACGATGACCCGGTGACTGACGCGTGAACGAGACGCTGCTCGCAGAGCTGTTCAACGGCCGGAAGGTGGCGATGGCGCGTGCCGTCAGCATCATCGAGGACCGTCGCCGCGGCTGGGAAGCCCTGCTCGCGGCCTGCCACCCACGCGTGGGTGGCGCGCGACGCATCGGCATCACCGGCCCGCCGGGCGCCGGCAAGTCCACGCTCACGACTCTGCTCGCCGAGGCCTACCTCGCGCAGGGCCTGCGCGTGGGCGTCGTCGCGGTCGATCCCACCTCGCCCTTCACCGGTGGCGCGCTGCTGGGCGATCGCGTGCGCATGGAACGCGTCGCGTTGCACGAGAACGTCTTCATCCGCTCCATGGCCACGCGCGGATCGCTCGGTGGCCTCGCCTCGGCGACGCGCGAAGTCTGCGACGTGCTCGATGCGTCCGGGGTGCAACGCATCCTGGTCGAGACGGTCGGCGTGGGACAGAGCGAGCTCGACATCGCGCGCTTGGCCGACACCAGCGCTGTGGTGCTCGTGCCGGAGAGTGGCGATTCCATCCAGACGCTGAAGGCGGGCGTGATGGAGATCGCCGATCTCTTCGTCGTGAACAAGGCGGATCGTCCTGGCGCGGACCGACTCCGCAACGACATCGAGCTAATGCTGGGTCTGCGCACGGGCGCGACGATGCGCGATGTGCCGGCGCATCATGGCGTGGACCTAAAGCGATTGAATCCGGCGCGCGTCGCCCGCGACGCCGCGAAGGCGAACGACGAGCAGTCCTGGACGCCGCCGGTGTTGCGTACGATCGGTGCGACGGGCGAAGGGGTGCCGGAGTTCGTGGACGCCCTCGAGCGGCACTTTGCGTATCTTGAAGCCAGTGGCACCCTGCAGCGCCGACGGCGGGCGCGGCTGCGCGAGCGGGTGGTGGAAGCGGTGGAGCAACGGCTGCGCACGCGACTTTGGCGCGATGCCGGCACGAACGAATGGCTGGACGGCCGGATTCCCGCGCTGGAGCGCGGCGAGACCACGCCGCTGGCCGAGGCGGAGGCGCTGATCGCGCGGGCCGTCGCCGATGGAACCCTGACCGGGCCAAACTGATGACTTCGATTTCCGATCTCGATCCGACGCTCGCGCAGATGCAGGCCGAGCTCGACACGCTGCGCAAGGAAGTGGCGCAATGGCGCGCCCGCTACGACAAGGGCGAGGTGCGCGACATCGCCTACACCAACTCCGAGAAGGAAGTCGCGCCGTTGTACACGGCGCTGGATCTCGAGGGTTCGGGCGGTACGGCCTTCGAGGTGCCGGGCGTGTATCCGTTCACGCGCGGCATTCACCCGACCGGGTATCGCGGCAAGCTCTGGACCATGCGCCAGTTCGCCGGTTTCGGCTCGGCCAAGGAGACGAACGAGCGCTACAAGTTCCTGCTCAAGAACGGGACGACGGGCCTCTCGGTGGCCTTCGACTTCCCGACCTTGATGGGCTATGACTCCGACCATCCACGTTCGGAGGGCGAAGTCGGCAAGTGTGGCGTCGCCATCAGTTCGTTGGCCGACATGGAGGCGCTGTTCGACGGCATCCCGCTCGATCAGGTCTCGACGTCGATGACCATCAACGGGCCGGCGATCATCCTGTGGTGCTTCTACATCGCTGCCGCCGAGAAGCAGGGCGTGAAGCCCGAGCAGCTCCGCGGGACGATCCAGAATGACATCCTCAAGGAGTACATGGCGCAGCATGCCTGGTGCTTCCCGATCGAACCGGCGCTGCGCTTGATCGTCGACATGTTCGAGTACGGCTCCAAGCACGTGCCGCAGTGGAACACGATCTCGATCTCCGGCTATCACATCCGAGAGGCGGGCAGCACGGCCGCGCAGGAGCTGGCGTTCACCTTGGCCGACGGCTTCACCTACGTCGAGCGCGGCATCGCCCGTGGCTTGGATGTCGACGAGTTCGCGCCGCGCCTGTCGTTCTTCTGGGACATCCATAACGACTTCTTCGAGGAGATCGCCAAGCTTCGCGCGGCGCGCCGCATCTGGGCGCGGCACATGAAGGAGAAGTACGGGGCGAAGAATCCGCGGTCGTGGATCATGCGCTTCCACTCGCAGACCGCGGGTGTGACGCTGACGGCGCAGCAGCCGATGAACAACATCGTCCGCGTCGCCTATCAGGCCATGGCCGCCGTGCTCGGTGGCACGCAGTCGCTGCACACCAACTCGATGGACGAGACGCTGGCGCTGCCGACGGAACACGCGGTGGAAGTCGCGCTGCGCACGCAGCAGGTGCTGGCCTTCGAGACGGGCGTGCCCAACGTGATCGATCCGCTCGGCGGCTCGTACTACATCGAGAAGCTCACTGACGAGATGGAGCAGGAAGCCGAGCAGCTCTTCGCGCAGATCGAGGAGCAGGGCGGGGTGGTGCCGGGCCTCGAGACCGGCTGGTTCCAGCGGAAGATCGCCGAGGCCGCTGCGCGTCAGCAGTGGGAGATCGAGCAGCATCGTCGCGTGATCGTCGGCGTCAATGCGTTCGAGAGCGACGAGAGCGCGCTCACCATTCCGCTGCTGAAGATCGACGAACAGGCGGCACGTGACCAAGCGGATGCCCTGGCCAAGCTGCGGAAGACGCGGGACAACGCGGCGTGTGAGGCCAAGCTGGCGCGTCTGCGTGAAGCGGCGCGTGGATCGGAGAACGTGGTGCCCTTCATCCTCGACTGTGCGCGCAGCTACTGCACGCTGTTCGAGATCCGTGCGGCGCTCGAGGATGTGTTCGGGGCGTATCGTGAGCCTGTGTTCTTCTGATCTCGTCGTCGACCGCGTGACGCGCGTCGGCTGATTTGTCGGAAGGTCTTGCGGAGTGTTGGGACAGGGGGGCAGGATTCCGGAGTCCTTGCCATTCGGTGCGCGGGCCGCGAGCGGCCTGAGGCACTGAACGACATGCCTCCCCCATCCCGTCGACTCGTGCCCGTCACTTCGACCCGCGCGGCCCGCCTTGGGCCAGTGCTGCGCGCGCCCCTGCTTGCCGCTGCCCTGCTGTGCATGCCGTATGGCATGCTGATGGCCCAAGGCGGCACGCTTCCCGTGCTGCACAGCGGTGGTCGCACGGATGTGCTGATCCACTCGTCGTTGCTCGACGATGCGGCGGCGGCCAACCGCTTGCTCGGCGGTCTCGTGCAGTCCTGTCGCGCCGCACTGCCCATCTCGGCAGGGGACTCCGCCTCCGTCGCGCAGCTCGCGCTGCCGCCGGCCGCGGCAGTGCCCAGTCAGGGATCGACCATCACCCTGAGCCTGCTGCCCGTCGACGCATTGCAGCCGTCGTGCGACAAGAATCCCGTGCTTGGCACGCTCGCGGCGTCACGAGGTCTGCGCATCACCTTCGACACCTCGCGCGCCGAGGCCCGCAGCGTCACGACGGCGCGCGTGCTGCGCAATGGTTCGGAAGTCGAGCCCCTCGCGGTGCAGCGCCTGCCGATCCTGCGCCTCGGGGCCAGCGGATTGGTGCAGACGTCGCAGACCTGGGTGCGGCTGACCTTGCCCTTGGATGCGTTCGCGTTTCCGCCGTCTGGTGACGACCCGGGATTCGAGGTCTTCATCGAGACGGGCACCGGTGGCGCCGTCGATCGTGTGCGCGTGCCGGGCTCGACGGTGCGCGCGGTTTGGCGCCAACTGCTGCCGTCACGAGCCGCGACGCTGCGCGGATCCGCGATGCCGGCGTTGGAGCTTCCTGCGCCGGACGACGCCACATTGCGGCAAGCCGACGAAGCGTTTCGTCGCGGCGACGCGGCAGCGGCGGTGCAGGCGCTGAGCACCCGATTGCGAGCGGACGACGGCCTGACGCGTGGCGACCGACGCTATGCGCACGCGGCGGGCGCGCTGGCCTTTGAAGCGCTAGGGGATCGACGCGCGGCGAACGTGTTGCTTGCCGATCTGGTGCAGTTGGAACCCTGCTTCGCGTTCGGCCCCGGCGCGCCGGCGGCGACGGTGGAGGCGTTGCGTGCGCTCCAGCGCCCTGCGGCCCGTTGCAGTGCGCGCAGTTCGCTTCGCACCGCTGCGCAGTCGCTGCTGCTGCCCGGCTTTGGACGTCCCATGGAGCCCGGCCGATTGCTCACGCGCTCGCTCATCGGTGCGTCGGTACTTGTCACCTCGGCGCTGGCGTTCCAGCACAACGAGGACGCCAAGAGCAGCTACGATTCCTACTTGCGCTGGCGCTACTATCCCGATGTGACCGGCGCGGGCAATCCCGCGGTGGATTTGTACAACCAGGCGGAGAGCTCGCGGCAGAGTGCGCTGTCGATGTATCGGCTGAGCGCTGCGCTGTACCTCGGGCAGGCGGCGTACGCGGTGTGGGCGGAGCGACGGCACGGCGCGCGGCTGAATGAAGTCAACAGTTACGGACGAGCGCCGAGACAGGCACGGCTGGTGCCCGTGGGCCGCGACGGCTCGCTTGGCCTTGCCTTTACGCTGACGTGGTGAGCGATCCTATGAGAATCCTTCGTGCGATGTCGGGGGTGCTGGCCCTGGCGCTGATCAGTTCCTGCGTCGAGGGGCCGTTCGAGCACGTCAACCCCAATGATCCGGCCGTCGAGTTCACCATGTCGATCGTTGCCAGTCGGGATACCGTCACGACGGATGCACGTGTCGTGAACTTCCGATTGGTGACGGATCCGCAGATCACGGGCTACGAGCCGGCCTGGTCGGCGACGCCGGCGGGCCTCGCGGTGCACCTTGGGGGCGGCACCTTCGTGGTCGTCGCGGGTCCGCCCACTTCCATCCTCATCACGGCGTCGTATCTCGGACGCAGCGTGTCGTACAATCTCACGAGGGTGCCGTGATGCGAACCACGCGCCTAGCATTGGTCGCGGCCCTGTTGCTCGCCGTCGGCTGCGAACTGCCTGTCGAGACGCTTGATACCACCGTCACCATGACGGCCGACTGGACCGCACCCGCCGGTCCGTTCACCATCGGTGCCACGGTTCCCGGTGAGCCCGCCGTCATCATCACGGACAGTCGCGGTAAGCCGCGTCGTGGTGTCGTGGTGGCCTTCCTGCCACAGGTGCCGCCGATGACGATCTTCCCAGTGGTCGATACCACCGATGCGGACGGCCGCGCCGTCATGCCGGAGCCATGGATGCTCGGCACGCAGCCTGGGACACATCGCTTGCTCGTGTACGTGCCAAGCGGACAGACGAACGATCCCGTCACGTTCTCCGTCGTGGTCACGCCGCCGTGAGTGCGTCCACGACGAGGGACTGGTGGCGTTCGTACTTCGACGCCGGCTACCTCGAGGAGTATTCGCCGGTCTTCGATCTGATCGAGGAGCGCCGACAGGTGGCGCGCATCGCCGAATTGCTCGCCTTACCGCATGGCGCGCGGGTCCTCGATTTGGCCTGCGGTCAGGGGCGGCATGCGCACCTCTTGGCCGAGGCGGGATACGACGTGGACGGCCTCGACTATTCGCGCGACATGCTCAAGGCCGCCAAAGCCCGCGGCACGGGCAGGACCCTCCGCTACACCCGCGGCGACATGCGACGCCTGCCGTTGCGCTGGACGCGTCGCTTCGACGGCGTGGTGAACCTGTTCACGAGCTTTGGATTCTTCGATGACCCCGCCGACGACGCGAAAGTGCTGCGGCAGGTGGCGCGCGTGCTGAAGCGCGGCGGCGTGTTCGTGTGGCAGGGGGGCAACCGTGACGCGCTGACGGACCGCTTCTTGCGTGGCGATGCGTGGACGACGGCCGATGGTACGGAGGTGCGGCAAGACCGCAGCTTCGACCCCCTCAGTGGATTCCTGACCATCGAGTCCACGTGGACGCGGAAGCGGAAGGTGGAGCGCCGCGCGCATCGGATCCGCCTCTACACCGCGACGCATCTCGCGGCGCTGATGGCGGAGGCCGGTCTCGTGCCGGTCGCTGCGTACGACAGCTTCACGGATGCGCCGCTCACGCGTCGCGCGCACGAGATGCTCCTCGTGGCGCGGCGCGAGGCCTGAGCTTCAGTACGCAACCAGCGACGTCGCGACTTCCGAGCAGGCCCGGAGACGTGGGTTGCCGGTGATCGCTCCGAACATCCGATTGCTGCTGCGATAGAGCCGCCACGCGCGGCCAGGCGCGAGACGCGTGAAGCGGACGGACTCCGATTGCCTCGACAGCGACGCCACGTAGGCGCTCTCGGCCGCGCTGCGCGGCAGGGTCTGCATCGCCGTCGCTTGCGCCCGCTGCGCGGCGTCGTCGGTGCCGAACAGCAGCGTCTTCGTGGACGTGCAGGCGCTGATGCCAAGCAGGGCGACGGCCTCGAAGCGCCGCGCGCGCGGGATGTTGGGCGATTCCGCCGCCTCGACGAGCGAGGCGATGGCTAGCGCCAAGCGGCGCGCGCTGGAGTCGGGGTCAGCGGCCGGACGGCGCGCCGAGCGGCGCCGGTCGCTGTCGCGCACCGAATCGGCGCTGGCCATCACCGCGGCGCTGGTGGCGACGGGATAGGCCTCGTGCAGGGCGCGTCGCAGCATGATCGCATTCAGCGCCATGCGGTAGCCGAGCAGACTCTCCAACAGGTTCATGCCGTCCCGGTGCAGCAGGAGCCCCACGGCATACAGCGAGGCGAGCGACGCCTCCGCAGCGGCGCGGTCCCCGTCGACGACCAGCGTGGCGGCGCGCAGCGCGGCGCCGTCGGCGATCGCGTTCGCGCGAGAGAAGCGCGGGATCGGGAGTTCGGCGGAGAGCGCCAGGTCGGGCGCGACGGGCATCACGAGGCTCGCGGCGGCGACGTCAGCGCCCGTCGCACGCGCGAGTCGGTCGAGCAGCGTCCACACGCTGTCACCGGCCACATTCGCAGCGTAGGCGCGTTCTTCCGGACTCAATCCACGCTTGACCGATGTGAAGATCCGGGTGCGATCGAACACGGCCATCGGATTGCCGTTCGCACGGGCGTCGGGAAAGAGCACGCTGTCGAGCGGCGCCCCATCCCAGAGGATGCTGAGTTCCGGCTGTGGCAGGATGAACGCAGGGAGCGGGGCAGTGCCCGACTGCAACGGAAACAGCGTGCGCAGCAGGCGCCCGCCCTCGGCGAGCGAGATGCTGCTGTCCGTCGCCGGGATCCAGTCGGGCATCGGCACCCGCGCTGAATCGTCGAAGAGTGTGCGCGAAGGCGCCGTCACGCTTGGCAGCACGGAGTACATCTGACCGACGATCTGGACCGTCGGCACGGGCGTGAGCACCGCGGTCACGACAAAGAGCACGCTTCCGACGATCAGCAGGCGCTTGAGCAGGCGAGGCATGCGAGGATGGCTGCGGGAGAATCAGTCGTCAGTCGCGGGCGGTCCGCCACTGCGTGCGATCTGGTCCGCCTTGATGTTCGCGGCGTTGAAGCGGCGCGCGGCGCCGAGGATCTTGTCGAGCGTGCTGTCGAAGTCGGGATGCTTGTCCTTCACGAAGCGCAGGTGGTTGATGCGCGCGACCACGAAGGCCTTGAGGTACGGGCTCTCCAGGCCCCGTGCCTTCAGCGCCGCCACGGCTTCGTTCACGTAGCCATTGAGTTCCAGCAACTTCGCCGCGCGGCGCCGACGCTCCTCGAGCGCGGTTGGGAGCTTGCTGCCGAGGAACTGGTCGCAGCGACGAAGAATCGGATGGTAGGCGCCCCCGGAGAAGCGGCCGTTCTCCATGTAGCAGAGCCCGAGCGTGATGAGCGGGGCTTCTTCGAATACATCAGCGAAGGTCTTCTCCGCCGCGTCCTCCGAGAGGGCCAGCGCCTCGGCGAGGCGCGCGACTTCGAGCGCACGTTCGCGGAGGTTGTGTGCCTTCTCTGTATTCAGCGCGAGGATGCGATGGGCGACCTCCGGCTCTGGCACCACCAAGGCGGTGATCGCCTTCGCGCCGAGCTGTCGCATGGCGCCGAGGCGATGGTTGCCGTTGGGAGTCCAGTATCCGCCGTCTGGAGCGGGCACGGCGACGATCGGATCCAGGAAGCGGTCGAGCTTGTCGACGGCATCGGCGAGCTTGGCGACGTGGGTGTCGGAGAGATCGCGTTGATACGGGGTCGGCGCCACGGCGTCGATCGGCAGCGCCGCGAGCAGCTGCCATCGCCCGCCGAGGGGGTCCCGGTAGCTCGCGAGCACCTCGCCGCCGTCGTTAGTGATGCGTTCCGCGAGCGAGTGGACGCTCGCCGGTGCGGCGGCGGAGGCAAGACGGCGCGCGTCGAGTCCGCGCGTCTTCGCGGCAGCCGCCTTCTTCGACTTCTTCGCGGCGCGCTTCTTCTTTGCGGTGGCCATCGGAAGAGATTGGCACCGCCGGTGGCGCCGCGCTAGGCCGCCGTCCGCCGCTCGAGCGCTTCGTGCACCTTGAGCGCGAGTTCCGCGAGCGTGAACGGCTTGCTGAGCAGGTCTGCGTCGCCCGCCAGGCGGTCTTGGCGCGCAATCAGGTCGGCGCTGTAGCCCGACATGAACAACACGCCGACGTCGGGTCGCATGCCGCGCACGATGCGTGCGAGATCCGGTCCGCTCATCACCGGCATCATCACGTCGGTGAGCAGGAGGTCGACCTGTTCTGGGTGCGCCTCGAGCAACGACAAGGCGGCCTCGGGCCCGCCGGCCGCGAGCACGCGATAGCCCTGTGACTCGAGGGCTCGACGTGTGAGCTGCAACACGGCCGCTTCGTCCTCAACGATCAAGATCGTCGCCGCTTTCGCGCGGCGCGACGATATCACCGCTGGGGTCTTGTCGGCGACGGCCGCGCGGGCGCCGCTGTGCTCGGGGAAGTACAGGTCGAATCGGGTGCCGCCGCCCGGGGCGCTCTGCACGGTGATGGCGCCGTGATGCTGCCGGACGATGCCATACACGGTGGAGAGACCGAGTCCCGTGCCGCGTCCCTGCGGCTTCGTGGTGAAGAACGGCTCGAAGATGCGATCCAGCAGCTCCTCAGGGACGCCGCGTCCGCTGTCGTGACAGGAGAGCATGACGTAGGCCCCGGGCTCGAGCTCGCGAAGCGCCGGTGCCGTTGGCGCATCGATCAGGCAGCGGCGCGTCGCGATGCGCAGCGACCCGACCCCGTCGATGGCGTCGCGTGCGTTGGCGCAGAGATTGGTCAGGATCTGGTCGAGCTGCGACGGGTCGAGCAATACCTCGCAGGGCCCGTCATCCGGCGACCAATCGAGGGCGACGTTTTCACCGAGCAACGGACGCAGCATGCGCAGGGTCTCGTGCACCGCGACGTTGAGGTCGAGGGGCCGCGGCTGGATCGGCTGGCGACGGGCGTAGGTCAGCAGCTGTCGCGTGAGCGTCGCCGAGTGCTGGGCGGCGCGATGGATCGCCTCGAGTTCCTCGCGCATGGCGTGGTCGGCGGGCAAGTCGGCGAGCAGCATCTCGCTGTGCCCGAGGATGACGGCGAGGGTGTTGTTGAAGTCGTGCGCGATGCCGCCGGCGAGGCGGCCGACAGCCTCGAGCTTCTGCGACTCGCGTACCTGTTCTTCCAGCCGCTTGCGGGCCGACACATCGCGCGCCGCGGCGTACGTCGCCGGACGGCCATCGAAGATCAGCTTGGTCGCATGGACCTCAACCTCGAAGATGCGGCCGTCCAAGGCGATGAACCGCATCTCGATCATCGGCGCGGGGGCCCCGGTGGTGAGGACCAGCTTGCGGCGCGCCAGCGCGAGTGCGTGATCGTCCGGGTGGACGCGCTCCAGCACGTCGCGCCCGAGCAGGCGGCTCGCGGAGTCGGCGCCGAACAGTGCGACCGCCGCAGGGTTCAGATACACGAAGCGACCATCAGCGACGATGTACGCAGCCTCGGGGGAGAGCTCGACGAGGTCGCGGTACATCTGCGTGGGGTCTAGCTGCGGCGTCGGGCGTCCAGGAGAGATGTCGGGCACGTCGCGGGAAGGGGGGAAGGGCAAGATACGTCAATTGAGTATCGGCTGTGATAGCCGGTGCATGCCCCGTAAACAATCTGGGCCGCTCCTGCGTAGGAGCGACATCACGGCGGTCTCCATGGGTTGGACCCACCCGCAGTCGCAGACGGTCGGGCTCGATCTCAAGGCCGGGCTCACGAACAACATCACGCTCGATGCGACCATCAACCCAGACTTCGGGCAGGTGGAGATGGATCCGGCCGTGCTCAACTTGAGCGCCTTCGAGATCCGCTTCGACGAGCGGCGACCCTTCTTCCAGGAGGGCGTCAACCTCTTCCGTTGCGCCGGGCCCTGCGAGGGCATCTTCTACACGCGTCGCGTCGGGCGCACGCCGCAGCTGCGCAGCGCGGCGTCCGATCCGCGGTTCAGCCGTATCCAAGCGGCCGCGAAAGTCACCGGACGTCTGGAGGGCGGGGCGCAGTTCGGCGTGGTCGCCGTGTCGTCGGCTCGCGAGACCGGCAGCCTCGGCCAGACCATCGAGCCCCAGACGACGACGCTGGTCGGGCGCTTCGTCCAAGACTTCCGTGGCGGTCGCTCGCAGCTCGGCACCATGGTGACCGGACTCGTGCGCGATCTCGACGTCGCCACCGAACCGTTCCTGCGGCGCGAGGCGTACACGCTGCTGGTGCAGGGCTACCATCGCTTCGCCGATCGCTGGGAAGTCAGTGGGTATAGTGGGCGATCGACGGCGCGCGGTTCAGCGGCGGCCATCGCGCGCACGCAGCTGACCAGCGTGCACTACTTCCAGCGCCCGGACCACGAAGTCGAATACGATCCGACCCGCCGCTCGATGGACGGCAGCGTGAGCTCGCTGAGCCTGCGCCGCTATGCGGGGCGCGTGCGCTGGGAGACCACGACGCGCTACGCCGAGCCCGGCACCGAGCTCAACGACCTCGGCTTCGTGACGCTCGTGAACGACATGATGCTGCGCAACCAGGTGGTCTTCTCGGCGCTGCGTCCTGGCCTCTGGCATCGCCGTGTGATGGCGGTCGCGTCGGCGGAGCAGCACTGGAGCACCGGGGGCTTGCCGACGGGTTCGCAGGCGCAGCTCCACGGGTTCGCCGAGTTCACGAACTTCTGGACCAGCACGCTCACGTACACCGCGTCGAACCTCGGCGCGACGCATTGCGTCTCCTGCGCCCGCGGCGGTCCGGCGCTCCGGCAGTCCGCGCAGCACCGCGTCGCGCTCACCTTCGATGGCGATGCGCGCCGCGCGCTGCAGCCCGCGTTCGAGCTTGCGTACGCGACGGCTGACGAAGGGCGCAGCTGGTCGCGCGCGGCGGAGGCGGGAGTCGTGGCGCGTGCCGGGACGCGCACGTCCTTCGAACTAGGCGCGGGGTACGAGGGGCGCGTGCTTGACGCCCAGTGGGTGCAGAACTTCGGCAGCCCGTTCAGCGACACGACGCACTACACGTTCGCGCGACTCAACCAGGATCTCGTGCAGCTGACGGCGCGCGCGAACGTGACGCTGAGTCCGACGCTGTCGCTGCAGCTCTATGCGCAGCCGTTCATCGCCGTCGGTGATTTCACCGATTGGCGCGAGATCGCGAATCCCTATGCGAAGGACTACGACGCACGCTACTCGCCGTACGGCGGCGGCGCCGACCCGGGCGGCTTCAACAGCAAGCAGTTCAACTCCAACGTGGTGTTCCGGTGGGAGTACCGGCCGGGCTCGGTGCTCTTCGTGGTGTGGCAGCAGGGCCGTGCTGATGCGCGGAATCCGGGGACTTTCGACATGGGCCGTGACGTGCGCTCGCTGTTCGGGACGCACCCGGACAACACCGTCCTGGTCAAGATGAGCTACTGGTTCAACCCGTAGGGCTGCCATCGCGTTGAAACGCCATGGGGCGCGGGGTAGCTTTCAGGCATGACTCGCCCCATTCGCGTACTCGTCGCCAAGCCCGGTCTCGATGGTCATGACCGCGGTGCCAAGGTCGTCGCCGCCGCCCTCCGTGACGCGGGCATGGAAGTCATCTACACGGGCTTGCATCAGACGCCCGAGATGATCGCCTCCGCCGCCATCCAGGAGGACGTCGACGTCGTCGGGCTCTCGATCCTCTCGGGCGCGCACATGACGCTGTTCCCACGCGTGCTGCAGCTGCTGCGCGAGCAGGGGCGCGATGACGTGCTGATCACCGGCGGCGGCATCATCCCGAAGGAAGACATGGCGGCGCTTGAGGCGCAGGGCATCGGCCAGCTCTTCGGGCCCGGCACGTCGACGGCGGACTTGGTCGATTACATCAAGGGTTGGTTCGCCGAACGGCAGTCGCAGGAAGCGTGAGCGCCGCCCGTCCGGCCGCCCGCGGCGCGGCCTCCCCTTCGAGCCGGCTGCGAGAGCTGGCCGCCGCCTGCCGCGAACTTGAGGCCACGCTGCGCCTCGGCGGCGGCCCAGAGCGCATCGCCAAGCAGCACGCGCAGGGCAAGCTCACCGCACGCGAGCGCGTGGCTGCACTCAAGGACCCGGGCTCGGCGTTCCTGGAGTTCGGGTTGCTCGTGGCCCACGATCGTTACGACGGCGAAGCGCCCGGCGCTGGTGTCATCACCGGCATCGTGCAGGTGCATGGTCGTGAGTGCGTCGTGGTGGCCAACGATGCCACGGTGAAGGCCGGCTCCTGGTGGCCAGAGACGATCCCGAAGGTGCTGCGGGCGCAGGAATGCGCCATGCGCTGCCGCATCCCGATCATCTACCTCGTCGACTCGGCGGGCGTGAACCTGCCGTATCAGGGTGGCGTGTTCCCGGGCCAGTACGGCGCGGCGCGCATCTTCTACTACAACTCGCTGATGCGGCGCTATCTGCGCATCCCGCAGATCGCGGCCGTGATGGGCCAGTGCGTGGCGGGCGGCGCCTATCTGCCGGCGCTCAGTGACGTGATCCTGATGGTGAAGGGCAGCTCCTTCATGGGCCTCGGTGGTCCCAACCTCGTGAAGGGCGCGACGGGCCAAGTCGTCGACGGCGAGACGCTCGGTGGCGCGACGATGCACACCACGGTGAGCGGCGTGGCGCACTACGCCGCCGAGAACGACGAGGAGTGCCTGGCGATGGTCCGCGCGCAGGTGGCGCGGCTCGCGCCGCCGCCCCGCGTGGCACCGCACGACCCGTCCGCTGCGCCCGCGGTGGATCCCAACGCGCTGTACGACATCCTGCCGAGCGATCACCGCATGTCGTACGATGTGCACGAGCTGCTCAAGGCCGTGCTCGACGACGGGAAGATCGATGAGTTCCAGCCGCAGCTCGCGAAGGAGATGCTCTGTGGGGACGCGCGCATCGAAGGCATCCCCGTCGGCGTGATCGCCAACGCGCGTGGACTCATCAAGGGGCGCGAGGGAGAGAAGCCGCGCTTCGGTGGCATCATCTACGCGGAGAGCGCCGAGAAGGTCGCGTTCTTCATCGATCGCTGCGATCGCCAAGGCATTCCGCTGCTCTTCGTGCAGGATGTGTCGGGCTTCATGGTCGGCAAGGACGCCGAGCATGAGGGCATCATCCGTGCGGGCGCGCGCTGGGTGGAGGCGATGGCGACGGCGACCGTGCCGAAGGTGGTGCTGACGGTGAATCACGCCAGCGGTGCCGGCTACTACGCGATGGCGGGACAGGGCTTCGACCCCGACTTCATCTTCAGCTGGCCCACCGGTCGCATGGCGGTGATGGAAGGGGAGTCGGCGGTGGCGGCGGTGCATGGCCCTGCGCTGGAAGCCGCGAAGAAGTCGGGCAAGGACCCGTCGCCGGCCGTGCAGGCGGCGATCGCCGAGATGCGCGAGGATTACGAGCATCAGCTCGACGCGCGCTATGCCGGCGCGCGCGGCTACATCGACGCGATCGTGTATCCCGAAGAGACGCGCGGCATGCTGGCGCTCGCGCTGCGCGCCGCCTGGCAGAACCCCGGGCCGCACCTTGGCCCCTTCGTGATCCCGCCCTTCGCCGGCGCCCCGCGGTGAGCGGGATCGTCATCTATGGCGCGACGGGTTACACCGGCCGTCTCATCGTCGAGGAGGCGGTGCGCACCGGGCTGAAGCCGATCCTCTCGGGCCGCAATGCCGAGGCTGTACGCGAGTTGGCCGCTCGGCACGGTCTTGAGGCGCGGCCAGCGGGACTTGATGACCCGCGCGCGCTCGATGCGGTGCTCAAGGGCGCACGCGTGGTGCTGCATTGCGCCGGCCCGTTCCATCGGATGGCGCAGCCGATGCTCGAGGCCTGCCTGCGGAATCGCGTGCACTATCTCGACATCACCGGGGAGATCGCCGTGTTCGAACGCATGGCGGCCAGCGATGTGGCGGCGCGCGCCGCGGGCATCACGCTGCTGCCGGGCGTGGGCTTCGACGTGGTGCCGAGCGATTGCCTCGCGGCGCATTTGCATGCGCGCATGCCCGATGCCGTCTCGCTGGAGCTTGCCTTCACCGGCGGCAGTGGGCTCTCGCGGGGCACGGCCACGACGATGGTCGAAGGCATCGCCCAGGGCGGCGCGATCCGTCGCGATTGCCACATCGTGCGCGTGCCCAGTGCGTACGCGACGCGTGACATCGACTTCGGCGACCGCGTGCGGCATTGTGTGACGATTCCCTGGGGCGATGTCTCCACGGCGTTCTATTCGACGCGCATTCCGGACATCCGCGTCTACACCGCGGTGCCGGCGAAGACCGTGCGCCTCATGCGCCTCACGCGGCCTATCCTGCCGCTGCTGGGTACCGCGCCGGCGCAGCGCTTTCTCAAGGCACGCATCGCGGCGCGCACGCCCGGGCCGAGCGCGGAGCGGCGCGACGGTGCGCGCAGCCGGCTTTGGGGAGAGGTGCGTGACGCTGCGGGGCGCGTCATGCAGTCGCGCCTCGTCGCGCCCGATGGCTACTCGCTGACGGCGATGACCGCCGTGGCCTCGGCGACGCGCGTCCTCGCCGGTGGCATCCCCACGGGATTCCAGACGCCATCGTCCGCGTTTGGTCAGGACTTCATCCTGTCGTTCCCGCAGACGCAGCGTCAGGATATCGTCTAGTGCCGGTCCACACCGCCAAGATCGTGCTCGCCGTCGCGGGCGTGCTGGTGTACCTCAGCGGAACTCGCTTCGGTCTGCCGTGGTTAAAGTGGGCGGGCATCGTGCTGGTGGCGATTGCCTGGTTGCTCCGGTTCTATCGGCCCGCTGGGCCGCGACAGACTGTCACTACTCCCTCGGAGGAAGGTCCATGATCGCTCGTCTCGCTTTCACCGCGCTGCTGCTCGGCGCCACCACGCTCTCCGCGCAGGGCAACGATCCGGACCGTCAGGTCTCGCAGGGTCGTGCGGCCGCGCCGGCCGGTTGGAACCTGCGCTTCGACCGCGCGAATGCAGATCGCAATGCCATCCGGTTCGAGACGATGGGTGCGGGCATGCACGTGACGGGTGGCCCGGCCGCGACGTACTGGAATGCGGCCAACACGGTGCAGGGCACCTACACCGTGGAAGCGTCCTTCACGCAGATGAAGGCGCCGCAGCACGCCGAGGCCTACGGTCTCATCTGGGGCGGCCGGAACCTGAATGAGGCCAACCAGGACTACCTCTACTTCGTCATCCGCAAGGACGGCAAGTACTTGATCAAGCATCGCGCGGGTGCGGAGACGCACACGATCGCCGATTGGACCGAGCACCCGGCCATCGTGAAGGAAGGCGCTGACGGCAAGGCGGCGAACACGCTGCGCGTGGAAGTCACCGCGACGGCCTCGCGCCTGTTTGCCAACGGCCAGCTCATTCGCGAGCTGCCGCGTCAGGGCATGTCGGCCAACACGGACGGCATCGCCGGCCTGCGCGTGAACCACAACCTCGACCTGCACATCGAGGGCTTCGCGGTCCGTCGCTAAGCAACAAGGGCAGGGCAATGAAAACGCGGCCCGGATCGTCTGATTCGGGCCGCGTTTCCTATCGGTCCCTCAGCTTCCACTGGTGATGCGGTACCCGTGCTTCACGTCGGAAGCGCCGGCCCGGGCCCCGAGCCCCACCGCAATGCCGAATGCCAGTGCCGTACCGCCCGTCACCAGCGGCAGGAGCCAAGCGATCGGCCAGGCGACTAGGGTGGCCCCGACGCCGGCGACGATCGCAGCGCCGCTGGTCAGGGCCCCATCCACGTAGCGCAGTCGGTCGCGGACGAAGCGACGGGCGGTCCCGTAGCCGAACCATGCGGCGCCCAGCGCGATCACCATCGAGAGAAATCCAAACATTGTCGCCTCCTTGTGAGACCGTACGCCCAGCGCCGACGTTCAGTTTCGCCGGTGTGGGCTCGCCCTTGTTCCGCCGCCCCGACGGCTCAAGATTCCCCGCATGCTGAGCAGCGACAAGCGGGTGGAAGTACTCGAGGCCGAACTGGGCCGCGTGCGGCGCGCGTTTGAAGCGGCGCTCGATGCCGTCCCCGAACCCCAGCGACATCTCGCGCCCCCCGGTCGCTGGACTGCCGCCCAGATCGTCTGGCACGTGGCGAAAGTCGAGCGCTCCGTGGCCCGGCTCATCGAGATGAAGACGGCCGAGATCGGCCCCATGGCCACGGTTCCGCCGGGGCCTTCGTCGCACTCGGTGCTGAAGGTGCTCGACCACGTGCCCTTCTTGGACCGCAGCCGTCGTCTCGAGGCTCCGGAAGGCATCCGCCCACCAGCCCAGATCGACCTCGTGGCCGAGCGCGGCCGTCTCGCCGACGGTCGCGTGCAGTTGCTGGCCGCCGCACGGGAGAGCGGGCCTCGCCTCTCGTTGGTGCAGCACGAGCATGTCTACTTCGGCGCCTTCAACGGCTGGCAATGGCTGCTCATGGTCGCGCGGCACGAGGAGCGCCACCTGCTGCAGCTCCAGGAGACGGTCGCCGAACTCGACTGACCCGGCACGGGGCGGTCCTCGGGTCGGTTAGATTGCACCCGTGGCCAAGATTCCCGTCCCCGAACTGCTCGCTCCCGCTGGCTCGCTCGACGCCGTGCGTGCCGCCGTCGCCAATGGCGCCAACGCCGTCTATTGCGGGGCCTCCAAGTTCAACGCGCGTGACGACGGGGCGCAGCTCTCGCTCGATGAGCTCGAACAGGCTTGCCTGATCGCCCATGAGCGCGGCGCGCGGATCTACCTCACGCTCAACATCCTGATCAAGCCGCACGAGATGGCCGAAGCGCTCGAGTACCTCGGCGAGTGCATCGACCGCGGCATCGACGCCGCCATCGTGCAGGATATCGGCCTCATCCGGATGATCCAGGCCGTGTACCCGGGCTTCGAGATCCACGGCAGCACCCAGCTCACGGTGCACGACGCCAGCGGTGCCAAGGTGATGCAGGGGTTGGGCATCGAACGCATCGTGTTGGCGCGTGAGAACTCGCTCGACGACATCCGTGAGATCCGCGCCGCGGTCCCGGGGCTCGGCCTCGAGACCTTCGTGCATGGTGCGCTCTGCATCAGCTACAGTGGGCAGTGCTACATGTCGGGCATGATCTCCGAGCGGAGCGCGAACCGCGGATCCTGTGCCCAGAGCTGCCGCAAGGATTACGTGCTGCGCGATGCCGCGAGCGGTGAGGAGCTCGATCGCGGCTACCTGATTTCCGCCAAGGACCTCGGGGCTTGGGAGCATCTGCCGGAAATCGCCGCCGCTGGCGTCGGCTGTCTCAAGATCGAAGGACGCAAGAAGAAGCCCGAGTTCGTGGCCACGGTGACCAAGGGCTATCGCGAGTTCCTGCAGCGCGTGGAACGAGGGACCTTCGCGGAGCCGACCTTCGAGGAAGTGCAGCCCTTGGTGCAGATCTTCTCGCGCGGCTTCACGGGCGGCATGTATGGTGGTCGCGAAGGGCGTGAGTACATCACCCGCACGCAGCCCGACAATCGCGGACTTGAGCTCGGCACGGTCGTCGCCATGGAAGGCGATGAAGTGATCGTCGATGTCCGCGCCCCGATTGCCGAGCGCGATGGCTTGGGCTTCGAGCCGCCCGCGGGTGGTCATTTGGAGAGCGTCGGTTTCTCGGCGGGCCCCGTGCGCACCGTGACGCAGCGCGACGGTATCTGGCGTCAGGCCATCAAGGCCCGCCGCGCGGTACCGGTGGGCTGGACGGTCGTGCGCAACGCGCAGGTCTCGTTGTTGGAGTCGGCGCGCGCGACCTTCGCCGGCATGGGACAGGGCCGACGTCGGCGCATCGGCCTCGACGTGCGCTGCTTCGGCTCGGCGGGTGGCCCCCTGAAGGCCATCTTCACGGCCGGCGATCAGCAAGTCGAGCTGCGCAGTGAACTGCCGCTGTCGGCGGCGCAGAAGCGCGCCTTGGACCTGGGGCAGCTTCGCGAACAGTTCGGGCGGCTCGGGGAGTCGCCGTTCGTCTTGAACCAGCTCGATGCGGCTGGGCTCGCGCCGGGACTGTTCTTGCCGGTCAGCGAGTTGAATCGCCTGCGCCAAGAGGCCACGGACCAGCTCAGTCAGCAGCTGGGCTGGGAGCACGACGCCGAGCTGGCCGAGCGGCGTGCGCGGATCGAGCAGGCGATTGATGGCGTCGTCGCACAGGCCGCGCTGCTGCCCCCCACGGCCGACGTACGTGTCGAGGCGCGAAGCGCGGAGCTCGTGGCGGAAGTCTGGCGCATCGAAGACGCCGACGCGGCGATCGCGGCCGGTGCCGACGAGGTCGTGCTCGATCCATTCCTGCGCCATCCGTTCCCGCCCGTGTCGCAGGTCGCGGCATTGGCGCAACGCGTCGCGGCGGCGGGCAAGCGATTCCGGTTGCGCTTGCCGACCATCGTGCGGCCAGAAGAGCGGAAGAAGCTCGACAAGTGGCTCGCGCTTGGGACGCCGCTGCTCAGCGGCCACCTCGGCTTGCTCGCCGAATTGTCGGCGTCCGGCCGCGACGTGCGCGCCGATTACGCGACGAACGTGTTCAATGTCGCCACGGCGCGTGAGATGTTCGCCCTCGGAGCCAGTGGAATCACGCCCTCGGTGGAGCTCACGGCCGATGAGATCGCCGATGTGGTCGCGCCGTGGGAGGGCGCGGGGTTCGAGGTGTTCCTGCACGGGCGTCCGGAAGGCATGACGCTGGAGCACTGTGTGCTCAGCGCGGCCTTCGACCGCACGCCGACGCATTGCCGCGATCTCTGCACGAAGCGGCACACCGACACGAGACTGACCGATCCGGCGGGCTATGAGTTCCCCGTCGCCACCGACTACGCCTGCCGGAATCGGTTGCTGCACTCGCGACCGGTAGAAGGCAGCGAGTTCCTGCCGCGTCTGTGGCAGATGGGCATCCGCCGCTATCGCCTCGTGTTCAACGTGCCCGGTGACCAGGTGGCGGAGCGCGTCGCCGCGTATCGGGACGCCCTCGATGCCACGGCGCGTGGGGCCACGCCCTCGCGGCGTCCGCGTGAAGTCGTCGGCGATGCCTTCACCCGCGGACACTTCGCGCGCGCAGTCTAGGGCTGTGCGCCGTCGATCAATTCACGCACGCTGAGTGCAAGGTCGTCGAGCGTGAAGGGCTTTCCAAGCAGGCGCGCGCCGGCAGGCATGCCGTGCTGCCAGCGTAGCGCCTCTTGGCTGAAGCCTGAAATGAACAGCACCGGCACCGTCGGTCGACGCTCGCGGATGCGCGCGCAGGCGACGTCGCCGTGGATGCCTGGCATCACGATGTCGCTCACGACGATCGAGATCGGCTCCGCGCGCGCGTCGGAGATCTCCACGCCAGATTCGCCGTCGACGGCGGTAAGGACCTCGTAGCCGAGTCGACGCAGCAGCTTGGCGGTGACTTCGCGGACCGGCGGCTCATCTTCCATCAAGAGCACCACTTCGCCGGGCTTGGCGCGCGGGAGCGCCGCCTTCGGCGCCGGCGCCGCCGTCTCATGGGGCGCCACCACACGCGGGAAGAACATCGTGAACTTCGTACCACGCCCGATGGTCGAGTCCACACGCACTTGGCCACCCATCTGCGTGACGGCACCGTACACCGTGGCCAGGCCAAGGCCCGTGCCACCGTGGTCCGCCTTGGTGGTGAAGAACGGTTCGAAGATGCGTCCGAGCAGCTCCGCCGGGATGCCGCTGCCGGTGTCCTCGACGACGAGTTGCACCCAGTCGCCCGTCGTGAGGTTCAGCGACTCGCGCCCGCTGGCACCGACCGTGACGTTCTGGCCCGCGACGCGGAACGTGCCGCCCTGCGGCATCGCGTCGCGGGAGTTCACGGCAAGGTTGACGAGGATCTGCTCAAAGGCCGTCGCGTCGGCGCGGATCGACCACAGGCTGCCGGGGACATCGACATCGACGAGAATGCCGTCGCCGAGGAGCCGGCGCAGCAGGCGATCGAGGTCCGCGAGCTGCGTGGGGATGTGCAGGATGCGCGGCTCGATGCGCTGTTGGCGAGCGAAGGCGAGGAGCCGCCGCGTGAGTTCGGCCCCGCGCTGCACCGAGTGCTCGATCTCGACGAGGTGCTCCGCGACGCCGCTTTGCTCGGTGGTCTTGAGCTTGAGCAGCGTCACGTTGCCGGCGACCGCGGTCAGCAGGTTGTTGAAGTCGTGCGCCACGCCGCCAGCGAGGCGTCCGATGGCCTCGAGACGCCGTGCCCCGGTGAGCTCGTCCTCGAGGCGCTGGCGCTCGCGCACGTCACGCAGGGCGACGATGAGCCGCTCGCTGCCATCGCGTTCGACGTAGGGACGCGAGACGCCTTCGAGCGGGATGTAGTCACCGTGAATGTTGCGGGCGCGCAGCGGGACCACCGTCGGCACCGAATCGTCGTGGTTGAGCGAGCGGCGCAGGGCGTCGGCGATCGTCGGCACGTCATCGGGGTGCATGAAGTCGAACCCCGTGCGTCCGATCATCTGCGTGTGGTCGTAACCGAGGATGCGGTCGACGGAAGGACTCGCGTACTCGATCAGCGCGTCGCCCGTGACTTGGAAGATCATGTCGCTGGCGTTCTCGATCAGCGAGCGGAACCACTCCTCGCGGCGCTGCATCTCGTGACGCAGGCGCTCTTCTTCGGTCGTGTCGTGGGCCACCACGAGCGCGCCGATGACGCTGTTGCCCTCGCGCACGGGCGTGAAGCGCACGGCGAAGGCGCGTGGCTCGGACTGGCTCGCGAACCGGAAGCTCTTGCGGCGGACGACCGGCTCACCCGCGAGCACCGGCGGCAGCGCGTCCTCCCAGAACGCACGCGTCGGATCGTCCATGAACGCATCGAGCGACATGCCGGGGGCGACGACGAGACCGGTGGCCTGGGCGACCAGTTCAATGAAGCGTCGGTTGGCCGAGGCCAGGGTCCCGTCGCGATTCACGATGAACACCGGGTCGGTGCTCGTGGCAAGCGCGGCGGCGAGCGTGGCTTCGGACTCCGTGGCGCTACGTTCCGCAATGCTGCGGGCGTTGGCCGCCTCGAGGGCACGCGAGCGCTCGACCTCGAGCAGCGTGATCAGCATGCCGGCACCCACGCCGACGAGCAGCGGCAAGCCGCCGAAGGTCAACACCTGGGCGAGGATCGGGGCGGGGCCGACGAAGTGCGCACTCGGTTCGATGAAGCGAAGCGCCGCGTAGGCGAAGAGATTCGAATAGAGGACGGAACGCCCGAGGGCGGAGGTCCCCGCTGCGCGGCCGAGCAACAACAGCCCTGCGGTGCCGTAGGCCAGTGCCCAGGCCAAGGCCAGCAGCGCGATGCGGACGAGGTAGAGCGACATCGCCGCGTCGGAGCGCGAGGCGGTGGGCACAAGCGCGATGGTTCCCGCCGCCAGCATCAGCAGCGACACGATGCGCAGCGGCCAGGCCGACGCCGGTCGCTCGCCGGCGCAGAGGTCCTGCATGCCCACCAAGAGCGCGCGCATATGGACATATGCCGCGACCATCGATCCGAGCGAGAAGACGGTTCGCAGCGGCGCCAGGGCCGGCACGTTCACGGCCAAGAGCGCGAGTGCCGCGAAGAGCGCGTAGCCGGCCAAGGCAAACCATGAGCGGTACCAGGCCCGCACGTACCGGCGCTCGTAGGTGACGCCCAACTCCCGGAAGGTCCACGCCAAGCCCAGCGCGAGGATGACGAGGATACCGGAGGCGGAAACGAAAAGCGGAATACGCACGGCGTGGAAGATACTGCATTTGCGAATCGGCGATGCCGGAGGCGTGGCCCCTGTCGCTATCCTTCGGCGTGACGATGGCGCCTTCCTCTCCACGACTCGACGCGGCCCGCACGCTGCTCCTCGAACGCTTCGGTTATCCGGACTTCCGTCCTGGCCAAACCGAAGCGGTCTCCAGCGTGCTGGAGGGTCGCGATACGCTGGTGATCCTTCCCACCGGCGGCGGCAAATCGCTGTGTTATCAGGTCCCGGCCTTGGTGCTGGACGGGCTCACCGTCGTCATTTCGCCGCTCATCTCGTTGATGAAGGATCAGGTGGACGCCCTGGTCGCCCGGGGCATCGCGGCCGCCTTCGTCAACAGCACGCTGTCGCCGGCAGAGGTCAGTGCGCGCATGGCCGCCGTGCAGCGCGGCGAGATCAAGCTGCTGTACGTCGCGCCCGAGCGCTTCGACCTAGGCCGCACGGCGGAGCGCTTGCGCGACATCGGGGTCACGCTGCTGGCCATCGACGAGGCGCACTGCATCAGCGAATGGGGGCACGACTTCCGCCCGTCCTACCTGCGCGTCAAGGACGTCCGCAAGCGACTCGGTGATCCGCCGACGGTCGCGTTGACGGCGACGGCAACCCCAGAGGTGCGCGACGACATCGCGCGACAGCTTGAGCTGCGCGATCCGACCGTCGTGATCACGGGCTTCGATCGCACGAATCTCTCGTACCATGTGCTGCCGACCAAGAACGACGCCGCCAAGGACGAAGCGCTCGTGGAGCTGCTGCGCGAGCATCTGGCGGAGCATCGCGA
Organism: Gemmatimonas sp.; assembly: GCA_013822285.1. Classification (GTDB taxonomy): domain Bacteria; phylum Gemmatimonadota; class Gemmatimonadetes; order Gemmatimonadales; family Gemmatimonadaceae; genus Pseudogemmatithrix. The sequence goes on along the minus strand of PNKF01000003.1, from coordinate 2,985 downwards.
GGGCGTGGCCATCGTCTACGCCAGCACCCGCAAGTCGGTCGAACGCATCGCCCAGCTCCTCACGAAGGCCAAGTTGCCGGCCCTAGGCTATCACGCCGGGCTGGACGACGAGCATCGCGCGGACGTGCAGGACGCGTTCATGAGCGAGCGCGTACGCATCATCGTCGCGACGAACGCCTTCGGCATGGGCATCGACAAGCCGAACGTGCGGCTGGTCGTGCACTTCTCCATGCCGGGGACGCTGGAGGCGTACTACCAGGAGGCGGGGCGCGCCGGTCGCGATCGGCAGCCGGCGACGGCCATCCTGCTGCACGCGTTCCCGGATCGCTTCACGCACGAGTTCTTCATCAATGGCGCCCTCCCGGCGCGCGAGACGGTCGCGGCGGTCTACGACGCGCTGGTCAAACGCGCCGACCGCGACGGGCTGGTCGATGCAACGGCCGCCGAGCTTGCGGCCACCGCGCGGGGCAAGGTCAGCGACCGCGAAGCGGAGTCGGCCGTGCGGATCCTGCAGCGTGGCGGGGCGCTCGCCGTCGCGGACGCCTCGCGCACACACGCGCAGGTGCGGCTGCTCGCGGCGCCGGAACGCTTGAAGGCGGAGCTGAACGAGCAGGCGCACGGCCTCGAGTTGGCGCTGTTGCGCTCACTCTGGAAGCGCGCGCGCGGCGACTTCCACAAGGGCATCGTCGCCGACCTCGACGCGGCACCGCCGGGCGTCGGTGGCGCGATGGGCGCCATGCAGTTGCTGGATGCCCTGCAGGAGCGGCAGATGGTCGTGTGGAAGCGCCTCGGCGAGGGCCTGACGCTCACCGATGCGACGCGTGCGCTGCAGGATTGGCCGATCGACTGGGCCGGGCTCGATCGGCGCCGCCAGGGCGAGCTGCGAAAGCTCGAGGCCGTGCAGCAGTATGCCTACACCAAGTACTGCCGACGCGGCTTCGTGCTGCGCTACTTCGGCGATCCCGCCGCGAAGCCACGCTGCGACAACTGCGACGTGTGTCTCGGCATCGTGCGTGAGCAGCGCGTGGCGTCGGCGCCGAGCTCGCGGAGTCGGGGCTCGCGCGGCGGCAGCGGCAGCGAGCGCGGGACGGCGGGGAGGGTCACTGCGTCGGCCGGTCGCGGCGGCGCCACCGAGCCGCCGCTGTCACGCGAGGCCATCGCCCGCTTCGACGCGCTCAAGGTCATGCGCAGCGCGCTCGCGAAGGAGGAGGAAGTCCCGGCCTACGTGATCTTCCCCGACCGGGCATTGCGCGGCATCGCGCAGGCGAACCCGGAATCGCTCGCGCAACTTGCCCAGGTCAGCGGCGTCGGGCCCGCGCGCCTCGACAAGTTCGGGCGCGCGGTGTTGGAGTGTCTCCGCGACGTGGACGACTGATCGAAGCGCAGCGCCCGCTGCGGCAGGCGTGCTGCTCGCAGGACCGCCGGCCTAGTTGCCGATGCGCTGACAGCGGTCGATGACCTCGCGCTTGAACTCCCGCGGATCGTCGATCACCCGCCAGAATTCGTCGAGGTAGCGCTTGGCTTCCTCGAGGCGCTTCGGGTCCTGGCCGGGTTCCGGCGTCGACCAGATGCTGTCCAGGACCGCGCGCCGCGCACGGTAGTGCCCAAGCGTCGGCTCCCATTCCGCGGCGCTGCGGCAGGGACCGCGATGCAGGCGCTGGCGCACGCTGCGAATGCCGAGGGTCGTGTTGGGGAACGCGTAGCGGGGATTCACGAGCCCCGTCCAGTCGAAGTCGTAAGCCACGGGACGATACCCGCCGAGCGAATCGCGGAACATCACGATGTTGTGCAAGGCCGACACCGACCAGTCGGTGTTGCCGATGGCGTACTCCCAGAGCGAGATGCGGTCGATGTGCGGTCCATCGAACACGTCCCAGAGCGCACCCTGCTGCTCGAAGACTTCCAGGTGGTGCTCGTCGCCGACTTCCTCGTCGGTCTCCATGAAGAAGGCCGTGACCGCGATCGGCCGTACGCGGTTCAGGGAGTCGACATACGTGATGTTGGCGAGGCGCACCCGATGATGGATGGAGTCGATGACCGCGTAGGAGCGGTAGGCCTTGTACTCGGTGAAGATGTACTGCTGGTACTCGGCGCTCGCCGGGCGGCAGGGCGTGACGATCTTGAGTCGCGGATTGCCCTGCAGCAGGCTGCTGTCGCGCACGTCGCGCTCGGCGCGGAGGAACAGCGGCGGGAAGGTGCAGTTGCTGGACTGCCGACGGAAATGTCCGCGCGCGCGCACTTCGACGGCGAGCTTCCGCTCCGCGCCCGCCTCATCCATGTACCGCATCTCCGCGCCGAACCAGCGCAGGCGCGTCGAATCGCGCTCGCGCGTGAGGTCGCGCAGGTTCGTCGTGATCGTCACCGTGATCGGTGCCTGTTCACGAAAGAGCGGCTGGGCGCGGAGGGGCGTGGCGCCAAGCAGCGCGAGCGTCAGGACGGACAGGGCACGCAAGATCATCGCAATTCCACGCCGCGCAGCGGCGAATCGGGGAGTCGGCCGAGGTCGTCGGAGACGACGCCGGCAGTCACGGTCGGGGCGAGGGAGACGCCGTACTCGATCACACGGATGTCATTCTCTCGTACGCTGCCGAGAAACTTCCACTGGGAGAACAGGGAGGGGAAGAGCGGTTCGCAGAGTGCGCGGGCGCGCTCGACGTCGGCGGTGCGCAAGCGCAACAGACGTTCGTAGCGCGGCGCCTGCTCCGGCTCCGAGTCCTCCTCCGCGAGGTCGGGGTCGTTGCGCTTGCGCCGCCGCCAGGCCCGGTCGGCGAGGGCTTCGAGTTGCTCGGGAGACATCGACTTCAGCACTTCGTCGTCCATCTTCGCGATGAACGTCCCGGTGCGGCTCGCCACGCTGAGCGCGCGCTCGAGCTTCTTCTCCGCGGCCTTGCCTTCGAGAGCCTGCGGCTTGCCGAAGTCGCTCCACCAGAGGATGAGCATCAGCAGGTTGAAGCCCACCGAGATCACCCAGGCCACCGACGGCGC
>PNKF01000002.1 GCA_013822285.1 Gemmatimonas sp. | reverse complement strand
CGGCCTGGAGAACGAGACGCCGGAGACGCTGGAAGAGACCTATGCCATGGCGCAGGACTGGAAGCCGGACCTCGTGAACTGGAACTGCTACACGCCGTGGCCCTTCTCGGATCTCTTCCAGGAGCTGGGCGACAAGGTCGAAGTGCGCGACTACGCCAAGTACAACTTCGTGACGCCGATCATCCAGCCCGAGACGATGACGCGTGACCAGGTGCTGGCGGGGGTGCTCAAGAACTACCGGCGCTTCTACTTCAAGAAGGCGACCTGGGGCTACCTCTGGGACAAGGACTCGTACCGACGGAAGTACCTGCGCGGCTGCCTCAAGGCATACCTCAAGAGCGCGGTGGAACGGCGATTCTACGATCTCGGGCGCATCAACTACTGGGGCCAGGGCACCGTAGACTTCGGCTTCGATGAGACGAAGGTTACCAGCAAGGAAGAGCTAGTTCGCATGCGGTCAAAGAAAGAGATCCAGCACGTCCGGCACTCGTCCCTGCCCATCATTGAGATGAGCGGGCATGACCTGCCGGCGGATGAGTTCATCGCGCCGAAGCGGAGTACGTTGACGCCGAAGGAGCCGCCCGGGGGCGGGGGCATCAAGGCCTGCTGAGTACGGACGTGCTGCACACGGTGCCCGGCGGACGATCGGTCTGCCGGGCACCGTTGTCTTGGACGGGTTCCGCAGACCGCGACGAATTCGTGACCGCGCCGGTTTGAATGTTGCGCGCGCGGGCGGCACATTAGGGGTCTCCGCGCGCCCGCGGAGCTCGACCTCAGACCGGTTCATATGCGCCTCTCGTCTATTCGTGTCGCCAGCGCCCTCGCGGCTACGCTTGCTTTTCTCTCCTGTGCGGAGGCGCCGACGGCGCCGCAGCGGGCCACTGCGGTTACGACGCTTGTGCAGGCGGCGTCGGTGGCGCGGCCGGCGGTGGTGATCAGTCAAATCCAGGGCGGCGGAGGTAATGCAGGCGCCCTGTATCGCAACGACTTCGTCGAGCTGTTCAATCCGGGAGCGACGCCGGTCAATCTCGCCGGCTGGCGTGTCGCATACGCGTCTTCCACCGGAAGCAACTGGAACTACACGGCGCTTTCTGGCAGCATCCAGCCCGGTGGCTACTATCTCGTGCAGCAGGCGGCTGGCACCGGAACGCAGCCTGCGCTGCCGACTCCTGATGCGATTGGCAATGCGAGCATGTCGGCCATGGCAGGAAAGGTCGTACTGGTGAGCGCGGGATCAGACCTCTCGGGAGCCTGTCCTGTGGGCAGCAACGTCGTCGATCGCATGGGCTTCGGGGCCGCCTCTGGTGATGCGGCGTGCGTCGTCGAGTGGGGCACGCGGACGGTGAACCTGTCAAACACCTCGTCGGCGCGGCGTAAGGACGGCGGATGTGCGTACACGGGAATCGCGCAGGCCGACTTCGACATCGTGACCCAAAACGGGTTTGTGGCGCGCAACTCGGCCACGCCCGCCATCGCCCCCTGTGACGGCGGCGTCACCGGCCCGACTGTTGCGAGCGTCCAGCTTTCCGCGACGTCCGCCAGCCTCATCATCGGCGCCACGCAGCAACTGACCGCCACGCCGAAGGATGCCGACGGCAACGCGCTCAACGTCGCCATCTCGTGGACGAGCAGCGCAGCCAGTGTCGCGACCGTCAGCAGCAGCGGCCTCGTGACCGCCGTCGCCGCCGGCACCGCCACGATCACCGCCAGCGCCGGTGCACAGTCCGCGCAGGCGACGATCACCGTCACCGCCGCGCCGCGCGCGGTTTCGCCGATCCAGTTGCAGATCAATGAGCTCATGGGCGATCCGGCGAACGCCGAGAGCGCGAGCTGGGGCGAATGGTTCGAAGTCCACAATACGAGCGATGCGCCGATCAACCTGCAGGGCTGGCGCATCCTCTCCGGCGGCAGCGGCCAGCCGGCGCACACGATCAGCGCGGCCGTCATCGTGCCGGCCGGTGGATACGCCGTGCTCGGTCGTGGCTTCGATTCCGCGCGCAACGGTGGACTGACCCTCGACTACAACTACTTCACCGGCAACAGCACGATCTGGCTCGACAACAACGATTACCTCGTGCTGCTCGACGCCACGCAGGCCATCGTTGACTCGCTCTCATGGACGACGCTGCCGCGTGGCGTGACCAAGGGACTGCGGCCGGGCGTTGCGCAGGTGACGAACGCCGACGACGCGGCTTGGGGCTTCTCGACCACGACCTTCGGCGACGGGGACTATGGCACGCCGGGTGCGGAGAACACGGGCTTGGCCGACGCGCCGCCCTTCGTGTCGCCCAACACCTGGTCCATCAGCGGTCGCCTGACGACGGACACGTTGCCGGTCGGCTTCGAAGACCAGCTCTTCGGCACGCTGCGTGATGCGACTGGTGCCACCGTCGCCACGACCGGGACGTGGACCTCGCTCACGCCGGACATCCTCTCCATCGATGCGCGCGGCGTGATTCGCGGCCTCGCGATCGGCACCGGTATCGTCCGCATCACGGCAGAAGACGGGGCGGGCCGCAACTTCCGCCTGCCGGTGCGTGAGTTCGCGCCGAGCAGCGTGACCTACGCGAATCCCGCGATCTTCGGTCTGCCTGTGGACAACGATGCGAGCGACGACTTCCTGCTGAACCGTCGCGAGTTCACCAGCTCGTGGAATGGCGGTCGCGGCATCCCGAACTGGGTGGCCTACAGCGTGGCCGCCGGTAACCGCGTGCCAGGCGCCGAGCGCTGCGATTGCTTCACCTTCGATCCGCTGCTCGAGCAGGCGGGCTTCTCGCGGTACTCCACGGCCGACTACACCGGCGCCGGTGGCTTCCTCGGCCAAGGCATCGGCATCGACCGCGGCCACCTCGCGCGATCGGCCGATCGCACCGTCGGCGCGCTCGACAACGCGCGCACCTTCTACTTCTCGAACATCATCCCGCAGTTCTCTGACAACAACCAGGGGCCGTGGGCGGCGCACGAGATGTTCCTCGGCGACCTCGCGGACTCGCAGGGCAAGGAAGTCTTCATCTATGCCGGCGCGTCTGGCTCTGTCGGCACGATCAAGAATGAAGGCCTCATCACCATTCCGGCGTGGACCTGGAAGGTGAGCGTGGTCGCCGCGCCCGGCACGCGGCTCGAGGACGTGCGCGACTACCGCGACCTGCAGGTGATCGCCGTGGTCATGCCGAACGCGATGGGCATCCGCAACGTGAACTGGCAGACGTCGTACGTCGTCACGGCCGACTCCGTCGAGCGACTCAGCGGCTATCGCTTCCTCAGCGGCTTGCCGGAGAAGACGCGTCGCGCGCTGATCACGGGCACGCAGCCGCCGCTCGGTGCCATCGCGTCGGTGAGCGGCCTCGAAGGTGCGGCCATCACGTTTGACGCCAGCGCATCGGTCGATCCGAACGGCAGCATCGTGTCGTACGCCTGGGACTTCGGCGACGGCACGACGGGCAGCGGCGTCGCCCCGCAGCACGAGTACGAGACCTTCGGTACCTACACCGTCCAGCTGGTGACGACCGACAACGACGGGCTCGTGGACACCGTGAGTGCGGAGATCTCGGTAGCCCAGGCCACGCCGGCGCAGGCCGCGCTGCAGGTCGAAGATGAGGTCAACGCGCTGGTCGCCGTCGCAGGTCTGAACCGCGGCGAGACGCAGTCGCTCAACGCGAAGGTTCGCGCCATCAAGGCCAGCCTCGGCCGCAGCAATGCTGAGGCGCTGCTCGGTCAGCTTGGCGCGCTGGAGAACGAGCTCGAGGCGATGCTGCGCAGCGGCCGACTCTCGGAGGAAGCGCTGCGACCCGTGTCCGGCGCTATCGTCCGGCTGCGGAAGTCCACGCTCCAGGGCCGGTAACGCGCTGCGGGATCACTAGTGGGCCCGGTCGCCTGTCGGCGGCCGGGCCCAGCTTCATTTGGCCTCGTTCCGTCGCCGATACGCAACGAATCCCAGTACGCCTCCGGCGGCGGCGACCGAGAAGGTCGCCACGAACGCCACAACCTCAGCGGTCGGCGACAGTCGGGTTGCGATGGCCAGAGCGAGCCCCACGCCGGCGCAGCCGACCATGATGTCGATCACGATGTTGGACAGGCTTTCGGTCACGCCGAGCTTCCACTCCCCGAACTCCCAACCGGCCATCATGGCGACGGCGACGACGAACACCATCGGTGTCGACAATTCGAACCATCGGTTGCTGAAGCCGCCGGCGACTCCGCTCAGAAAGTGCACGAGCATCCAGCGGTCGAAGAAACGACCCTCAGACCAGTCAAAGCTGACGGCAGGACGTTTGGGCATCACTTAAATCTGGCGAGTTCCGGGTTGCGCCGCGTGCAGCGATACTTCAACAACCTTCAAACGCTCCTCGTCCATGCGCTTCCTCGTTCTCGCCAGTCTGCTCGCGACCGCCCCGCTCGTTGCCCAGCAGCCCACGGACTTCACCGGCCCCAGTCCTTGGCCGGAGATCCGTCGCGAACGCATCACGCGCTTGCTGCCGCAGGCCATGCGTGAGGCGAATGTCGATGCCTGGGTGACCTTCCTGCGTGAGAACGCCAACGATCCGCTGGCGTTGCACGTCGGCGGAGAGAACGCCGGTGCGCCATCCGCCGTGCTGTTCGTCCGTAACGGCGACCGCCTGCACTCCGTGATGATTTCTGGATTCGGCGAGGCGATCGCGCTGCGAGAGCTCGGACTACATGACTCCGTCGTGGTCTACGACCGGAACTCCAGCGACGCGCTGATGCAGGCCGTCGCCGAGCGGCTGCGCGCGAGCGGGGCACGCCGGATCGCCATCAACAGCGGCGGCAGTGAGAACGTCACCGATGGGCTCTCGTACTCGCAGCGCGTGGCGCTGGAGCGCGCGCTCGGCGTGGAATGGTCGAAGCGGCTGGTGCCGAGTGAGGAACTGGTGGAGCTTTGGCTGCAGGTGAAGCTCCCGGCGGAAGTCGACATCATGCGCCGCGCGGCGGCGCTCACGGCGCAGCTCGAAGCCGAGGCGTACGCGACGGTGGTGCCGGGCGTGACGAAGGACTCCGATCTCGCGCGCTTCCTCAAGCAGCGCATGCGCGAGCTCGGCGTCGAGGACGGCTGGTCACCCGCACAGAATCCGAGTGTGAACTCGGGTCCCGATCGCGGGCACTCGCATGCATCGGACCGCGTGATCCAGCACGGGGAGTTCATCCAGACGGACTTCGGCATCAAGGTCTGGGGGGTGTGGGTCACGGACATCCAGCGCTTCGCGTACGTGCTGCGGCCCGGCGAGACCGCGCCGCCGGCTGAGGACCTACGCCGTTGGGAGCAGGCGCGCGCCGGCAGTCGCGCGGCCTTCGCCGCGATGCGCCCCGGCGTCACGGGCGCGGCGGTGGACTCTGCGCAGCGCGTCGTGATGAACCGCGGCGGATCCGCCGCCGTGCCATGGGGCACGGGACACAGCGTCGGCTACTGGGCGCATGATGCGGGGCCCAACCTGAACCGTCGCGAGACGCGCACGCTGCGCGAGGGCATGACCTTCGCCTTCGACGGCTTCTACGCGTGGGCGCTGCCCGGTGGCAGCACGACTTGGGGGGAAGGCACCAAGACGCTCTCGCCCGAAGAGATGGTCGTGATCACTGCGACCGGCGCCGAGTGGCTGGTGGCGCCGCAGGACCGCCTGATCCTGATTCGCCCGCGGCGCTGATCAGCTCGCGTCGTCGCTGCCGAAGCAGCGACCGCGACCGGCGCGCTTCGCCGCCAGCAGCCGGCGGTCCGCCACGTCCACGAGCACCTTCGGGTCGATGATCGGCCCGTCGGCCTGCGTGGCGGCGATGCCGGCGCTGAAGTCGATGCGCAGCACGCGCCCGTCATCCGTCCGCAGCGGGAAGTCACTCACTTCCCGGCGCAGGGCCTCGATGCGATGGTACGCCGCGTCGCGCGTGGTGTTGGGCAGGAGGATGACGAACTCCTCTCCGCCGTAGCGCGCGACGATGTCGGTGCGCCGCATCGAGCGCGCCATGAGATCGGCGACTTGCTCCAGCACACGGTCGCCCACGGCATGACCATGCTGGTCGTTCACTTGCTTGAAGTGATCGACGTCGATCAGCGCCAGCGACAGCGGCGTCTTGTCGCGCGTCGCTTGGTCCATCGCCGAGACCAAGGCGCGGTCGAAGTGTCCGCGATTGTAGAGACCGGTCAGTCGGTCATGGGACGCGAGATATAACAGGCGCTGCGCGCGTCGCACGATGCTCACCGAGAGCAGCGTGGCGATGCCAAGCAGGATGAGCCGCGTGAAGAGGTCGATTGGGATGTACGGACCCGCACGCATCGTCATCTCGACGGCCTTGAGATCGCCGCTGGCCGCGGCCGCCGCCCACAGCGCGCCGTACTGCGTGATCGCCAAGCCGCCGACGACCATGCAGATGCGGGCGTCATAGCGCAGCGACGTCGCGACAAGCGCCAGGAAGTACATCTCGAACGTCACCGTCGAATTGATGGCGTTCAGCGGCGTGGCGACGAAATAGAAACTCGTGAGGGCCAACGACACCATCGACACGTCGAAGGCGCTGGAGGCGAATCCGATCCAGGGACGCCAAGCGCCGTTGCGCAGACGGAAGAAGATCGCGAGCGACACGCCGGCCGAGAGCAGGGTCACGACGAAGCCCGCGACGTGCATCGCGTCCTCGCCGCGGGAGCTGAGCAAGCTGTAGGTCGGAGAGATCAGCAGCAGCAACATCGCCACCAATCGCACGCGCGCCACGACGTACTCGCCTTCGATACCCGCGGCGGCAAGCGCTGGATCTGGCGCCGACCACACGGGCGTCTTCGGGGCGCCCTTGGTAAACGAGTTGGACCAGCGGCGCGGCGGGCGCGGCGCCGTCTCGGTCGGCTCCTGCGTCACGTCAGGGCTCACAGGTGACGCCGTCGGCGCAGCGTGACGAATGCGAGGCCACCATCACCCAGAGTCCGTCCTTCAGGATCCAGGTTCGCGTGAAGCGGAAGCGCCCGCTCCATGGCACGCCGGCATTGGTGCCAGACTGGACCGAGATGCCGGTCACGACAGCCGTGCTGCCGTAGCTACGCACCTGTACGCCGAGGTTCTCGACCTGGCCATTGGTGCGGCGACCGGTCGCGAGTTCGGCGAGGTAGTCGCGCTTGTCCTGCACGCGTCCATCAGAGTGCGTGAGCCGCCAGTCATCGGCGAGCAACGGCGCGAGCGCCGCCGCGTCACCGCGGAGGCGCAGCGAGTTCCAGAGGGAATCGCGGTGCAACAGAGCCGAGTCCTGGGCGCGCGCCGGGATCACGGCGACGCCCACGAGCAAGGCCCCGACGAGGGACCGAAGCCACATGCCCTAAAGTATCGACGTTTCTCGCCGGGGGCGACTCAGCGGCTGGTCAGCCATTCCCGCGCTGCATCCACGTCGGCGAAGAAGCTCTCGTCGGCGGTGCCCAGCACCTCGCGATACCGATCCATCTTGTGGGCGTCGTGGTGCAGGTGGACGACGCGGCGGCAGGTCCGGGGCTCGGTCGGCTCGGGCGGGGTCTCCTCGTAGAGCTTGAAGAACCCGACGACAAATCCGTGCGCCGCGTAGAACCGAGGCGTGACTTCGCGCAGCTCTTTGTGCACGGCCAGTACCTGATCGCTGACTTCGTACCCGCGGAGATCCTCGATCACCTGGAAACTGCTGCCTGCGGGCAACGCGCGCACCGCCCCGTACAGCTCGGCCTCCCAGGCCGCGACGGTCGCGAAGTCCACCACACCGTTCACGGCGGTGTAAAGGGTGCCGCAGCTTGGGTCGTAGTGTACGGTGTATGGCATGCGCTCCCTACGGAGATCGCGGCGCGAGAGTTACGCGAAGCGGACGGTCTTCCGCATCGGCAACTCGCGAACCCGGGTGCCCGTCGCCGCGAAGATTGCATTGGCCAGCGCTGGAGCCGCCGGCGGCACCGGCGGCTCGCCAATGCCCCGCACCTTCGGCCCCTGCTCCAGCGCGCGCACGACGATGTCCGGCACCTGCTTCATGCGCATCGTCTCGAACAGATGGAAGTTCGTCTGCTCGGCCACGCCATCCGCGTAGGTGATCTCCGCGTTCATGGCATGACCGAGTCCCCAAATGACGGCGCCCTGCACCTGATTCTCGAAGTTGACCGGATCGAGCACGCGTCCGACCTCTGCCGCGACGAACACTCGATCGATGCGGATCCCCGCCGTCGTGTCCGTCACCTCGACGACCTCAGCCACGGGCACGCCGAACGACACGGTGAGGGCGACGCCCCGACCACGGCCAGCGCCCAGGGCGCTGCCCCAGCCGGACATCTCGGCCACCGCCTCAAGCACGCGCCGCGACGGCTCGTGGGTGCAGAGGCGAATGCGCTCGCGCAGGGGATCCGCGCCCGCCGCATGGATGAGTTCGTCGAGAAAGCTTTCGTGGAGGAATCCGTTGATGCTCGCACCCACCGAGCGCCACGAACTCACCGGCACCATCTCCGGCGCACGGTAGCCCGTCACGCGGTAGTGCGGGATCGCATAGGGTTGATCCCAGGCGCCCGCGACGATGGAGATGTCGGGTCCGGGTGTGGAGAGGCCGATGCGCCCCATCTGCGACGCCGTCGTCGCCGGGGCGGCGATGCCGAGGTCGAAGGCCTCAACCTTCCCGTCCTTTACCACGCCGCGCCCACGCCCCATCGCCAACGGACGCGGGAAGTCGTGCGTGAAGTCTTCCTCACGCATCCACGTGAGCTTGATGGGGACGTCTTGGTGGGCCATCGCGAGCTGCACGGCCTGACGCACGTAGTCGTCCTCGAGCCGGCGACCGAAGCTGCCGCCCGCCATCAACACGTGCAGCGTGACGGCCTCTTCCTCGATGCCGGCAGTCTTCGCGGCCCACTGTACGAGAAAGCGCGGGATTTGCGTGGCCGTCCAGATCTCGAGCTTGCCGCCGCTCAACTTCACCACCGCGGTCATCGGTTCGAGTGGCGCATGGGCCAAGTACGGCAGCTGGTACTCAGCGATCTGCACATCGGTACCGGCCGCCGTCAGCGCCTCGTCGACGTCACCGTCATTGCGGAAGCGCGAGTCCCTGTGCTCATCCGTGAACGAGTCGCCGACGATGCGGAACATCTCGGCGCTGGTCTTTGGATACGGCGCCTCGCCCCACTGGGGCTTCAGCAGACCGAGCGCGCGGAAGGCGCGCCAGGTGTTGTTCGCGATGATGCCGACGCCACCGGTGATCGGCACCACCTTGATGACGCCGGGCGCGGCCTTCGCGGCGCTATCATCGATGCTCACCACGGCACCGCCGATGCGCGGGTTGGTGAGCACGGACGCGTACACCATTCCGGGCATGCGCAGGTCGATGCCGTACTGCGCGGTGCCGGTGCTCTTCGCGACAATGTCCAGTCGCGGCATCGGCTTGCCGAGGAACTTCCATTGGGATGGATCGCGCAGCGTGACGGAGGACGGCGGATCGATCAGGGCGGCCTCAGCCGCCAGCGCGGTGTAGGGAATGCGCTCGCCGCTTGGCGTGATGACGTGGCCACTCTCGCTGCGCAGCTGCTCGACCGGGATGTCCGTGCGCCGTGACGCCGCCTCGACGAGCATGATGCGCGCGACGGCGCCTGCGGCACGCAGTTTCTCGTAGGCGTCAGGGACCGTCGAGGAGCCACCGGTGATCTGCAGGCCGATCAACTTGGCGACCGCGCCACCCAATGCGCGCCCTTGGCGGGCAACGAAGCCATCGTTGATGCTCGCGAAGGGCATGCCTTCGGGCAGCACCGCCTCGTTGTAGTAGGCCTTGCCCGGCGGACCGGGCTCGACGAGGAAGCTGCCCCACTCAAGGTCCAACTCCTCGGCGACGAGCATCGCTTGCACGGAGTAAGCGCCCTGGCCCACATCAGCGCGCGGCGTGATGATCGTGATGCCGTTCGGGTCGATCTTCACATAGGGATTGAGCGCCGCATCGTCGTCATCGAGCACGTCGAGCAGCGGATTGCGCAGCGGCCACTTCACGAGTGCCCAGCCGACAACCAGGCCGCCGGCAACGGCCGCCGATCCGATCAGGAACGTGCGTCGCGCGATGGTCTTCACCTTGCCCATGTCAGCGCTCCTCGCGCAGGAGCTCGGCGGCGCGTTGCACGGCCTGACGCAAACGCGGATAGGTGCCGCAGCGACAGAGGTGCGGATGCATGGCGTCGTCGATCTGGGCGGCGCTCGGTGTCGTGTTCTGGGCGAGCAGTGCGGCGGCCGTCATCATCTGGCCAGACTGGCAGTAACCGCATTGGGCGACCTGCACTTCGATCCACGCGCGCTGCACGGCATGCAGCGACTCGGGCGTGCCCAGGCCTTCGATCGTCGTGACGGGCTGCGTCACGCGCCCTACGGGCATCGAGCAGCTGCGGACGGGCTTGCCATCGACGTGCACGGTGCAGGCGCCGCAGACCCCCATGCCACAGCCGTACTTGGGTCCCGTGATGCCGAGTTCGTCGCGCAGCGCCCAGAGTAGGGGCATCTCGGGTTCGACGTCGAGCTCGTGGGGCGTACCGTTGACGGTAAGGCGCATTGGCGAAGGGGCGGGGGTTCCCTGAATATTTCACCAATGCAAGTGCGCCGCCATTCGCTGGACATCCGGACGCTGTCCGGCATCGAGTTCCTCGACATCACCGAGCGCGTGCGCAGTTGGGTCGCCGCACAGGGAATCGCCGAGGGGCTATTGACGGTCAGTACGCCGCACACGACGGCGCGCATCGTGGTGAACGAACGCGATCCCGCGCTGCAGCGCGACATGCTGCGGCACCTGCAATGGTTTGCGCCCGCGGACGCGGCCTACGAGCACAATCAGCACACCGTGGACGGCCGCGACAACGCGCACGCACATCTGGCGGCCTTGTTCATGCCGGCGAGCGAATCCCTCCAAGTCGCCGACGGCGCGCTGCAGCTCGGAGCCTGGCAGGCGCTGTTCTTCGTCGAGCTCGACGGGCCGCGCGAACAGCGTCAGGTGCAGCTGCAGCTGCTGGGCGCATGAAGGCGCCGGATATCGAGGCCTTCTTTGCGGACCGTCGTGCGCTCGATGCGGCGGCGTACCTCGAGCTCGACTACGTCTTCGAGTGCGGCGGCGATCCGCGCGTGGCGGCGGCGCACCTGTGCAGCGAGCAGTCCACGGCGCAGTGGCAGCGCGTCGGTGTAGACGAGGACTATCGGCCGCGTCATGCGGCGAAGATCATCGCGTTCCGCAGCGAACCGATCTCGGCGCTGAGCCTGCCGGTGCCCGGCGCGCCGGCCGGACCGCTGCATCGTGTGCAAGTGACCATTGCCCATCCGCACGGGAACTTCGGCCCTCGCATCCCGAACTTGCTCTCGGCCGTGATGGGCGAAGGCGTGTATCACGTGCCTGGGGTGCCCGTCATCCGGCTCGAGGACCTGCGCTTTCCCGAGGCGTATCTCGCCGCGTTCCCTGGTCCGCAGTTCGGCGTCGAGGGACTCCGCGAGCTGCTCGGTGCGTACGACCGGCCAATCTTCCTCGGGGTGGTGAAGCCCAACATCGGGCTTGCCCCGGCGCCGTTCGCGGCGATCGCCGAGGAGGCGTGGCTCGGCGGGCTTGATATCGCGAAGGACGACGAGATGCTCGCCGATATCGATTGGTCGCCTCTCGACGAGCGGGCGCGATTGATGGGTGAGGCCCGCGCGCGCGCGGCAGCGGCGACCGGCGAGCGGAAGCTCTACATGGCGAACGTGACGGACGAGGTATCGCAGCTCTGTGCCTTGCATGATGTGGCCGTCGCGCGGGGCGCAGGTGCCTTGCTGGTGAACTCGTTGCCGGTCGGCCTCAGCGGACTGCGTATGTTGCGCGAGCACGCACGGGTGCCGTTGTTCGCGCACTTCCCGATGCTGGCGGCGTTGACGCGGGTGCCTGGCTACGGGGTGCACTCGCGCGTGTTGACGAAGTTGCAGCGCCTCTGCGGCGCCGATGCGGTCATCATGCCTGGCTTCGGTGAGCGCATGATGGTGCCCGAAGCGGAAGTCATGGCGAACGTACGGGCTTGTCTCGAGCCGATGGGCACGCTCAAGCCGGCGTTGCCGGTGCCGGGGGGCAGCGATTCCGCGGACACCTTGCCCCGCGTGTACGCGACGATTGGCACACGTGATTTCGGCTTCGTGTGCGGACGAGGCATCTTCGGGCATGCGGAAGGTCCGCGCGGCGGTGCCGCGAGTGTGCGTGCAGCATGGACGCGGTTGGCGACGCAGGATGCGGCGCGCGACATGGAGCGCCCGGTGAAGGACTGATGCGACGCGCGTCGTGGTCGCTGATCCTTGCCTGCGCGGGGACGCTTCTGGCGGCAAGCGGATGTCGACCGCTGCTCGGCCGCCGCGACGCGCCTGTCGTCGTCGATACGCTCTTCTATATCTCGGCTCGCGCCCGGGAGGACGGACGCGACGTCGCGCGGCTGGCCGAGAGCCTCGAATACGGCATGGTCTTCACGCGACGGCCGATTCTGGATGACCCGGCGACGGATGGCGGGCGCATCCAAGTGCTCGACACGCTGGTCCTGAGCCGCGAGGCCTTCGTGGATGCCTTGGCCGGCTGCGCCGCGAATCCGACGGAGCCGGAGCGCTTTGCCGTGATGTACACGCATGGCTACGGGACATCGCTGCGCGATCTGTGGGAGCACGCGGCCATGGCGCGCCTCCGGGCGCGGGGGACGCAGCCATGGATTGTCTTCGCCTGGCCGTCTATCGGGTCTGGTGTGGCCTGGCCTCGGGCTGGCGAGGTGCTGACGGCGGCGTATCGCCGTGATTCCGCATCGGCGGCGGAGAGTCGCGACGCGTTCTCGGCTGCGCTCAGCACGGCGCACGCCGCCACGGGCGGTGCGCGGCTCATGCTGGTCGCGCACAGTCTTGGCGGACAACTGGTCGGGGAGACCTTCCGTCAGGACAGCGCGTTGCGGCGCTCGCTCAGCGCCGATCCCTTGCGTGCGATGGCGTTCGTCTCGCCGGACATTGCCCTGGAGCGCTTCGGCGATTCGGTCGCGCCCGCTGCGCGACCACTGGCACAGCGCCTGCTCCTCTATGCCTCGTCAGACGACCGCGTGCTGTACTTCTCCTCCGTGGTCAACGACACCGAACGGGCAGGGCGCATCGCCGGCGGTCGGCCATCGATCCCCGTGTTCACGGGCGTCGAGTCCGTCGACATGACGGACGGCCAGTACGCTAACTCGTGGCTGGTCCACGCCTTCGGGACTCGGCACGCCCTGCGGCGGAAAAGCGCCGCGTTGTTCGACCTCGTTCATATAGTAGGGGCCCAGCGCCCCCCGGAGTGCCGGCTCCAGCTCGGCACGGCCGAGCGGATGGACGGCGGGGCCTGGCGGCTGACGCCCAAGCCGGTGCCGGCGCTCAGCGCCGCCGCTCGCTGCTGAGCTGAGGGACCCCCCCTGCCAAGACTCGCTCTTGACAGGATTTTTTCTGACCCACATACTTTGTTCGATGGTCGAACAAAGCAGACTCGCCGCCCATGCGGCAAGTCGTAACCGGTCCTCAGGACCCCGGAGAGAACGAATGCGTACGCGTAATGCCCTCGTGCTGGCGGCCTTCGTGGCCCTGACGGCCTCTGCCTGTCGCGATGATTCGCCGACCGGCCTCGCCGGTACCCCACGGGACGGCCGAGTCTTCATCGACAACTTCATCGCCTCGGACTTCCAGGCGTTCGGCGGCTCCAAGCTCGACGCCGTGCAGCTCGACACCGAAACGAAGTACCGCGGCTCCGCCTCGCTGCGCGTGACGATTCCCGCGCCGGGTGATCCGACCGGCGGCTACGCCGGCGGCGCCTTCGTCGCCTCGGCCCCGCGCGATCTCACCGACTACGACGCGCTCACGTTCTATGCGCGCGCTTCCGTCGCCGCGACGCTCAACGTCGCCGGCATCGGCAACGACAACACCGGGAACTCGCTGTACACGGCGGAGCGCAACGCCATCCCGCTCACCACGGCGTGGACGAAGGTCGTGATTCCGATCCCGCTCGCCTCGCGCCTGACGGCCGAGCAGGGCCTCTTCTTCTTTGCGGAAGGTGCCGAAGGTGCGACGGGCTACACGCTCTGGCTGGATGACATCCGCTACGAGACGCTCGGCACGATCACCAATCCGCGTCCGACGCTGGCGGCGGCCACCATCACGACCGAAGTCGGCGCCACGCAGAACATGACGGGCCTCGGGGTGACGTTCGCCGTCGCCGGCGCTGACATCGCGGTCTCGGCGTTCCCGGCCTACTTCAACTGGACGTCGAGCAACACGGCAGTCGCGACGGTGAATGCGGCCGGTCGCGTCACCGCGGTGTCGGCGGGTAGCGCGAACATCACGGCCTCGCTGGGGACGACGGCCGCGACGGGTGCGGTGTCGCTCGTCACGGTCGCGCCGCCGGCGACGGCTGCGCCGACGCCGACCTACGCGGCGGGTGACGTCATCTCGCTCTTCAGCAATCCGTACACGAACGTCGCCGTGAATACCTGGTCGGCGGATTGGGACCAGGCCGATGTCGCGGACGTGACCATCGGTGGCAACGCGACGAAGCGCTACACGAACCTGACCTTCGCGGGCATCGAGTTCACCGGGGCGCCGATCAACGCCACGACGATGACGCACTTCCGCATGGACATCTGGACGCCGGATGCGGCCGCGGCGCCCTCGGCGTTCAAGGTCAAGCTGGTAGATTTCGGCGCGAACGGTGCCTTCGGCGGTGGCGACGACGTGGAGCATGAGCTCACCTTCAACGCGACGTCGACGCCGGCGCTTGCGTCGGGTTCGTGGATCACGCTCGACATCCCGTTCACGCAGTTCACGGGTCTTACGACGCGTGCCAAGCTCGCGCAGCTGATCATCGTTGGCGACGGTAGGATCAACACCGTCTACGTAGACAACGTTCTCCTGCACCGGTAGGGACGGTTTCCGGGGGACGTACTTCGTCCCCCGGACCTCCCCCCACCGATGCCACGCACTCCCCTCGCCGACGACATCCTCCGCCTGATCTGGGCGGAGCGCCGCATCTCCCGCGCGGAGATCGCACAGCGCCTCGAACTTTCTCGTTCGACGGTCTCGGAGTTGGTGGACCCGCTGCTCGCCTCGGGCCTCGTGTCCGAGGCGGGCGCCGGCGCTTCGCGTGGCGGCCGACGTCCCATCGTCCTCGAGTTCCAGGACTCGGCCTTCGAAATTCTCGGCGTCGATATGGGCGCCTCGCACGTCTCCGTCGCGCGCATGGATCTCCGCGGCCGCATCCTCGCGTGGGTCGGTCGAGAGTTCGCCGTCCAGACGGATCCCGACGGTACCCGCGCGCTGATCAAGGAACTCTGCGCCGAAGCCATGCAGGGCGTCGCGCGCACGCAGCTGGTCGGCATCGGCATCGCCGTGCCGAGCCCTGTCGATCCCAAACATCCAGAACGCCTGAGCACGGTGGCGCTCTCCGCATGGAAGGGCGTGCACGGCTTCAAGGCCTTGCTGTCGAAGTACCGCGTCCCCGTGATGGTAGACAACGACGCGAACTGTGGCGCGCTGGCTGAGCACTGGTGGGGTGGCGCGCAGGGTCTCTCTGACTTCACGTACATCAAGGTCGCGACAGGCATCGGCGCCGGACACTTCATTGGTGGTGCCGTGCAGCGCGGTGCCAGCGGCGTCGCCGGCGAAATCGGGCACGTGGCGATCGATCCGCGCGGCGAGCTCTGCGTCTGCGGCAATCGTGGTTGCCTCACGACGCTGGTCGGCGGTGCAGCGCTCGTCGCCCGCGCGGCGGCCTTGCGGAGCCGATTTCCACGCAGCGAACTGGCCACGGGCGAGCTCACGCTGGGCCGCATCGAGCAGGCGGCGCTGCGCGACGACGCGCTGGCCCTGCAGGTGGTCCATGAAGCCGCCGAACATCTCGGGGTGGCCATCGCGGGCGTGCTCAATCTGTTGAACCCCGCCGCCGTGATTCTCGGCGGTGGCCTGTCCGTGCTCGGCGATCGACTGCTGATGCCGCTGCGGGCCAGCGCCTTGCGCCGGACCTTCGTGCCGGCGGTCGCCTCCACGGACATCGTCGTCAGCACGCTCGGACCCCGCGTCGTCGCCATCGGCGCCGCGACGCTCGTGCTGGATGCCGCGCTGCGCAATCCCTCCTTGTTTCCTTCCCTCCGCGATACCTGAACCGTGAGGTCGTTGATGCTGCTGCGTGCCCTGACCGCCCTGCTGGGGGCGGGACTCTCCTTCGGCTCCTGCAGCAGCACCGAACCTCAGCCCTATCAGCTTGTCTGGGAGGATGACTTCGTCGGCGCGGCCGGCGCAGCCCCGGATGCCAGCAACTGGGGCTACGACATCGGGACGGATTGGGGCAACGCCCAGCTCGAGTGGACGACGGACCGTCGCGAGAACTCCGCGCTCGATGGCAACGGCAACCTGGTCATCACGGCGCGGCAGGAAAGCTTCAATGGGCGCAACTACACCTCGGCGCGCCTGACGACCGCGGGAAAGCGCGAGTTCACCTACGGCCGATTCGAAGCACGGATCAAGAATCCGATCGGCCAAGGCATCTGGCCGGCGTTCTGGCTCCTCGGCGCGAACATCGCCGAGGTCGGATGGCCCCGCACCGGCGAGATCGACATCATGGAGTACCGCGGCCAGGAGCCGACGATCAACCATGGGTCGCTGCATGGTCCCGGCTACTCGGCGGGCAACGCGATCACGCGCCGCTACACCAGCCCCGTGCCGCTCAACGACGACTTCCATGTCTTCGCGGTCGAGTGGGACCCGGGTGAGATCCGCTGGTACGTGGATGACCAGATCTATCACCTGGTGAAGCGCGGTGACCAGCGCGGCGATTGGGTCTTCAATCACGACTTCTACATCATCCTGAACATCGCGGTGGGCGGCGGCTTCGTCGGACCGGTGGGGCCGAGCACGACGTTCCCGCAGCAACTCATCGTCGATTACGTTCGCGTCTACCAGAGGCCGCAATGAGCGTGCGCAGCGAGTGGAACGAGATTGTCCGTGTGGCGCTCGCGGCCTGGCACACGCGGCTCGGGTTGCGCAAGACGGGCGAACACATCGCGCACTATGAGACGGCGGATGCGGATCGCATCCCGTTTCTGCAGAAGGTCGCCTACGGGCTCGGCGCCTTCGTGAACAACACGCTGGCCGCGGCGATCGGCGGGATGCTGATCATCCTGAATCTCGGCTTCGGCGTGAACCCGGCGCTGGTCGGGCTCGCAAGCGCGCTGCCGCGCATCACGGACGCGCTGACCGATCCGCTGATGGGCTTCATCTCGGACAACACGCGGTCACGCTGGGGGCGTCGGCGCCCGTACATCTTCGCGGGCGCCATCCTCTCAGGCATCTTCTACATCGCGCTGTGGTGGCTGCCGGTCGGCAAGTCAGAGATGTGGTACTTCTGGTACTTCAACATCGGTGCCACGATCTTCTATGTTGGCTATACCATCTTCGCGACGCCGTGGGTGGCATTGGGGTATGAGCTGACGCCGGACTACCACGAGCGTACCCGGCTCATGGGCACGCAAAACTTCATCGGCCAGCTCGCGTACCTCATCTCGCCGTGGTTCCTGTGGATCATGACCCACAAGCCGTGGTTCCCGACGCCTGCCGAGGGGGCCAAGGGTCTTGCCATCGCTGTTGGCGTCACCGCGATGGTCGTGGGTATCATGCCCGCCCTCTTCTTGCGCGAACGTGCCGTCGTGTCGACGGCCGATCCTGCGGTCCTCACGTCCCCGGTGACCGGTGGCGTCGCCAAGAGCTTGCGCGAGTTCTTCCGCGGCTTCGGGAGCACGATTCGCACCAAGCCGTTCCTAAAGCTCTGCGGCGCGACGTTCCTGGTATTCAACGGCTTCATCATGATCGCGTCGTTCCAGTCGTACGTGATCATCTACTACGTGTTCGGTGGCGACCAGGAGATGGGCGCCAAGTACGCCGGCTACAACGGCACGCTCGGCGCGGCGTCGACCTTCATCGTAATCACGATCGTCACCTGGCTCGCCACGCAGGTGGGCAAGCGGAAGGCGTTCTTCTTCTCCACGGGCATGTCCATCCTCGGCTATGGCCTGAAGTGGTTCTGCTATGACCCGGAGCGTCCGTGGCTGGTGTTGCTGCCCGCCCCGCTGATCGCGTTCGGGCTCGGCGGTCTCTTCACGCTGATGGGCTCGATGATCGCGGACGTCGTCGACGAAGACGAACTCACGTCGCGTCAGCGTCGCGAAGGCATGTTCGGCTCGATCTTCTGGTGGGTGGTGAAGGTCGGCATGGCGGCGGCACTCGCGGCGGGCGGATTCTTGCTCAATGCGACCGGCTTCGACGTCGCCTTGGGCGGTGCGCAGACGGAACGGACGTTGTTCCTGCTCCGCGTGTTCGACGTCGTGATTCCGATGATCACCTCGGCGCTGGCGATTTGGATGATCGCCTCGTATCCGATCACGGAGAAGCGTGCCCACACGACCCGCGTAGAACTGGAACGCCGCCGGAGCCTCGCGGCTGCGGCGGCGTCGTCGCCCTCGTCGTGAGGGTCAGGCGACGCGCCGTGTGGCGCGTCGCCGGCGCTGCTTAGCGCAAGGTCAGGCCGAAACCACGCGGGAAGGCGGGTACGACACGGCCGTACTCGCCTTCGTCCGTCTTGGGCCACGTGAAGGGCAGGGTGCCACGGAACTCGTGGTCGCCGAAGAGCACGTCGGCGACGCCTGCGCCCTCTGAGCCCGGCAGCCACGCCGCCACAAAGGCCTGGGAGGCATCCAGCTCCGCGTTCGTGACCAGCGGACGTCCGCTGATGAGCACGGTCACGACCGGAATTCCCTGCGCCTGGATGCGCTGGATGGTCGCCAGGTCTTCGGGATGCCGCTCGGCCAACACCAGCGTGCTGCCATAGGGCGCGAGGTTGGTCATCGTCTGGATGCCGGAGCCGCGCGGCACGGCCCCGCCGTGACGGATGTCGCCCATGCCCTCGGCGTACGGGGTCTCGCCGATGACGACGATGGCCACATCGTGGCGCGCGCGGTCGGCGGCCGATCCGTCCTCGCTGAACTCGGCGTTCGCGGCGACGGCACGAATGCCTTCCCAGATCGACGTGCCGCCTTCGATGCGATCGTTGCTGCGCGCGCCCTGCCATTCGACCGTGAAGCCGCCGCACTGATGTCCGCGGTTGTCGGCATTCTTGCCAGCGACGAGGATGCGTGCACCCTTCGCCACGGGCAGCACCGACCCGTCATTCTTGAGCAGCACCAGCGACTTGCGCACCGCCTCGCGTGCGATGGCGCGATGAGCCGCCGCGCCGAACGTCGGGCTGTTCGCCCACGGACGCTCCGCCGGGCGCGGACGCTCGAACAATCCGGCGCGCGCCTTCACCTCGAGGATGCGGCGCACCGCGTCGTCGATCCGCGACATGGGAATCCGACCCTCAGCCACGAGACGATGCAGGGTCTCGAGCATCTTCTTCCACTCGACCGAGACCATCACCATGTCGACGCCCGCGTTGATGGCCGTGGCCAGCGCCGTCGCGATGTCATCGTCGAGCTGGTCGACGCCATCCCAGTCGGAAATCACGAAGCCGTCGAAACCAAGCCTTCCCTTCAGGACGTCGGTCAGCAGGTACCGCGACGCGTGGCACTTCTCCTTGTTCCAGCTATTGAAGGAGGCCATCACGGTGAGCACACCGGCTTCGAGCGCCGGCAGGTACGGTGCCGCATGAATGCGCAGCAACTCCTCCTCGGAGCAAGCCGTGTCGCCCTGGTCCACGCCACCCGTGGTGCCGCCGTCGCCGATCCAATGCTTGGCGCAGGCAATCACGCCGTTCTCATCGAGTGCGCCTTGCAGCCCCTTCACGTACTGGGCCGCATACGACGCCACGATTGCCGGATCCTCCGAGAAGCTCTCGTAGGTGCGGCCCCACTTGATGTTGCGCACCACCGCCAGCGTCGGCGCAAACGTCCAGTCGAGGCCAGTGGCCAGCACTTCCTCGGCGCAGAGACGCGCGAGGCGTTCGATCAGCTCGGGGTCGCGCGCGGCACCGAGGCCGATGTTGTGCGGGAAGACCGTCGCGCCGAGCACATTGGTGTTGCCGTGGATGGCGTCGATGGCGTAGAGGAGCGGCACGGGAATGCGGCCCTCCTCCTCGCGCATGGACGCCATCCAGTACGCGTCGTTCATCGCGACCCAGTCGGCCACGCGATTGGCGCCGGGCACTGAACCGCCGCCGCTGAGCACGGAGCCGATGTGATAGCGCGCCACGTCATCCGGCGTGGTGCTGGCACGCTCGGCTTGGATCATCTGGCCGAGCTTGTGTTCAAGGCGCATCTGGCCGAGCAGGGACTCAGCGTGGGCGCGGGCGTCAACAGGCATAAGAGTCGCAGGCATGCGAGGGGTCAGTCCAACAAGAAGAAGTCGTGGTGGAGCGTGGCGTCGCTGTTGCCGCCCACCCAGAGGTGGAACTGGCCAGCTTCGGCCTTGCGGCGGCGGTCGCGTCCATAGAACGCGAGGTCGTCGGCCGTGAGGGTGAAGGAAATGCGACGCTGCTCGCCCGCCGCGAGCGCGACGCGGCGGAAGGCCTTGAGTTCGCGCACGGGGCGCGTCGTGCTCGCCACGGGATCGTGGATGTACAACTGCACGACCTCCGTGGCATCACGGGCGCCCGCGTTGATGAGGTCGAAGCTCACCGTGAGCGTCTCGTCACGGCGCAGCTCGCGCGCGCTGAGTGCGAGCTGCTCGTACTGGAACGTCGTGTACGAGAGCCCGAAACCGAACGGGAACAGCGGCGACGGATGCACATCCAGGTGAAATGACGTGTTGCCGATCGAGAGCTGTTCGGCGCGCGCGGGGATGTCTTCCATGCGCACGATCGTGTCGGGCGTGGCGGGCTTTCCGGTACGCTTGTGCCCGTAGTAGATCGGGATCTGGCCGATGACGCGCGGCAGCGAGACCGGCAGCTTGCCGCTCGGTGTCGCGTGACCGAACAGCACGTCGGTGATCGCCGGCCCGCCCATGCAGCCCGGATGCCACGCGTAGAGCATGGCGTGCACATGCGGCACGACGGACTGCAGCGCGAGCGCCCGACCGGCCATGAGCACGAGCACGACAGGCTTGCCCGTGGCTGCGACGGCCTCGATCAACGCCTGCTGCGCACCCGGCAGCGTGATGTCGGCGCGGCAATGCGCTTCGCCCGAGAGGATGGCCTCCTCGCCGAGCATGAGGATGACGGCGTCGCTGCGCTCGGCCAGCGCGACGGCCTCGTCGAAGCCGCTGCGGTCCTGGCTGCGCGTGGTGGGCAGGCCGCGGACGTACCCGAACTCGATCTCCGGATGCCGCGCGCGGAGCGCCGGCAGCAGGGGCACGCTCAGGTTGGCGTCGCCATCGAAGATCCAGGTGCCGAGCTGTTCGAAGGGTTCGTCCGCGAGTGGGCCGATGACGGCGACGTGCTTGAGGTGCGCCGCCTGCAACGGCAGCATGCCATGCGCGTTCTTGAGCAGGACGAGGCTTTCGGTCGCAGCCGTGCGCGCTGCGTTGAGATGCGCGGGAATGCCAATGCCAGGGAAGGCCGCGGCGTCGGTCTCGGCGCTCTCGAAGAGACCCAGACGGAACTTCAACGTCAGGATGTTGGCCACCAAGGCGTCGACAGTCTCGATCGCGACCTTTCCGTCGTTGACCAGCGAGGCGAGATGCTCGGCATAGGTGGTGGACGCCATCTCGACGTCCACGCCAGCGAGTGCGGCTTCACGCGCCGACTCGCGATTGTCAGCCGTGAGACCATGCACGGACAGCTGTCGGATCGAATCCCAGTCGCTGACGACCACGCCGTCGAAGTCCCACTCACCCCGCAGCACTTGGCGCAACAGGAATTGGTTGGCCGTGGCTGGAATGCCGTCGATGTCGGAGAAGGACGTCATCACCGTGGCGCAGCCGGCGTCCACGGCAGCCGCGAAGGGCGGCAGGTGCACGTTGCGCAGTTCGTTCTCGGGGATGTTCGTCGAGTTATAGTCCTTGCCGCTCTCCGACGCACCGTAGCCGGCGAAGTGCTTGGCGCAGGCGGCGATGCTGCCCAGGCCGTCGAGCTTGTCGCCTTGGAAGCCACGCACGGCGGCAGCGCCCATCACGCTCGTCAGGTAGGGATCCTCGCCATAACCCTCGGCCACGCGGCCCCAGCGTGGATCGCGGCCGATGTCGAGCATCGGCGCGAAGGTCCAGTTCACGCCATGGCTCGCGGCTTCGAGTGCGGCAATGCGCGCGCCGCGCTCGACGACGGCGGGATTCCAGCTAGCCGCCTGCCCGAGGGGAATCGGGAACACCGTCTTGAATCCGTGAATCACGTCGCGGCCGACGAGCAGCGGAATGCCGAGCCGGCTCTCCTGCACCGCGATGCGCTGCAGTTCGTTGACCGTCTCCACGTGCACTTCATTGAGCACGGAGCCCACGCGGCCCGCGCGGATCGCCTCGCGCAGGTGGTCGGGCACGTGCCAGCCGCCGCCCTGCAACATCTGCAGCTGGCCCACTTTCTCTTCGAGCGTCATCTGCGCGAGCAATTCTTGCACGCGCTTGGCGATCGACATCGTTGCGACCTCGGTCATCGTCCTTGGGTTACCAGGCAATCATGACGTAGCTGCGGATCTCCCACTCGCGGCCAAGCGCGAAGCCAGGCGCAAGCGGATCGCAGACGGGGTTGCCGAGCCCATCGGGCGCGGTCGTCGGGCAATAGCGCGGCGAGTAGCGGTCGAGCGAGCGCCAGGTACCACGCACGCCGAACTTGCTCTCCGGCACATCCCACCACTGCGGACGCGCGACGGCGTACGAGAGGTCGAGCATGTACTGCCGCGGGAAGGTCAGGTTGAAGTCGCGGTGATAGTCGAAAGGCCCGAAGTCGTTGATCTTCGCGGCGCCGACGACCTTCATCTGGCGATGCACGAGGCGGAGGTCCACTCCCGAGCGGCTCACCAGACGCTGGCTGTCGCCGTTGGGCTCGGCCGTGCCGACGTAGGCGTTCACGATCGCGCGCGTCTGTTCGCCAAGGCGCGTGACCACGCGTGCGCGTGTCTCCCACAGGTCGCGCGCCGGCGTGGCGCCCGGGAAGGCGAAGGTGGTGCGACCATCGCCGAGGATGCCGATGGCGGCGTCCTGCGTGGTGGGCATGTGACGGAACACGTAGCCGACGCTCGCCGCGAAGTTCGCGTCCTCGCGCATGTCATTGTCCCACTGGTACATCCAGGTCGCTGGCGTCGGGTCCCAGGTGAGCAGCAGTTCGCCACCGAGCGTTTCGCGGTTGGCGCGCACCGCGAAGGGATCGTCGATCACGTTGCGCTTGCGGGCCGGCGCCGGTGCGTCGGCCGGAATCGGGCCGATGATCGGTGCCTGATACAGGAAGTTCGGCGCGATCTGCAGATTACCCTGCGTCCACGTGAAGCCGGAGACGACGTTCCACTGGTTGTTGAGACCCGTGTCCTTCAACCACCAACCGGTAAACGTCTGCACGCTGGTCGGACCGCCGTCCGCGATGAGGCCCATCTGCGCGGCCTGCGCATACCAGTTGAGGCGACCGCGGCTGAAGGTCACCTTCGCCTTCGCGCCCAGCGCGTCCATGCCGCTGATCTCGTCCTCGTAGACCGTGTACGCGCCCGACGTGCCTTCCACGTACTGGAAGGTTTGGCCCATGCGCGAGCCGCCGGACCACATGCCGCCGAGCTCGACGCCGAACGGACCAACCGTCGTCTGCGCGTGGAGCGTGGCACGGCGCGCCTGCGGCACCGGAATCGCAAACGAGCTCTGCGCCGCGGCGGGGTTGTTGCGGGCGATGTCTTCTTGGAAGAGACCAGTCATCGTGATGCCGAACACGTTGCGGCGGTACTTGATCAACGCCGCCGGGTTCGCGCCCCACCAGAGTTCCGGACCGAGGGCGATCTTCAGGCCGTCAAAGCCGCGCTTGCCGGTGAACTCGACGCCGATCGGCGCTTCACCGTTGTAGATGTCGATGTTGCGGCCGTAGTTCGCTTCGCGATAGATGCCGAAGAAGTCGCCCTCGTAGCCCCAGTGGTAGTGCCCGGTGCGGTGGAAGGCGTCGAGTCGGAAGTTCGGGTCGTCCCAGGTCACGCTCGCCTGGTACACGCGGAGACGCTCGACGTCCGTCGTGAGCTGGCCGCCGGTGCTCGTGTTGACCACGCGCGCGCGACCGCGATTCTCATAGAAGATCTCGTCGATCGGATTCTCGGCCACCGAGCCGAGCACATTGAACGACATGCGGGCGCGCAGACGTTCGGTCGGACGCGCCTCGACCTCGGCGTAGAAGGACTCCATGCGATCGAAGCCCTTGAATGCCGGGTAGGTCGTCGAGACGGCGCCGCCGTCACGCGGCGTCGAGATGCGGTCGCCGCCGGTCTGGAAGGTCGAGAGCTCCATACGCATGCCGCGCAGGCTCACCTTGCCGACGTCTCCGCCGCCCATCGCGGCACCATCGGCGCGGGCGCGCATCGCGAGTTCGGAGACGTTGATGCGCGCGAAGTGCGCCGCGATGCGGCTGCGGTCGACGTCGCTGGCGTAGGGATCCAGCTGGTAGGCCTGCTGCAATCCATAGAAGACCGCGCGGGGGTAGAGCTCGAACTGGAAGCGCGTGTTCGTGGGGCCCTTCGCCATGATGCCCCACCACTCTTCGTTCATGTTGTTCTGGCCGCGGACGAAGTCGGCCGGATACGCATCATTCGCCCACGAGGCATTGATGTCGTGCACGTCGAGGCCGGTCTCCTGCCCGTACTTCCACCAGCCGTCGCTCCATTGGAAGGTCAGGCCACCGATCGCATTGCCGGCCAGTCCCTTGCCGGAGGCGTTCGCGTAGATCTCTTCCCACTGCTTGAGGACGACGGTGGCCTGCGTCGTCTGGTCCTCGCGCTCGTCCTTGGCGTTCCAGGCGTCGGCGCCGAACTCGGTGAACACCACGGGGATGTTCAGCGTCTCGCGCACGCGGGTGAAGAAGTCGCGGAAGGAGGCACCGCGATAGACGTTCGAGCCGAAGATGTCGAGGCCCTTCACTTCCTGCGCGATGATGTCGAGGTACTGGAGGTCGCCGTTGGCCATGGCGACTGGGCGCGGGTCTACGGCCTTGATGCGGGCGACGGCCTCACCGAACAGGGAGTAGAGGAAGCGGGCCTTCGCCGCCTGACGTTCGCCGGCCGGCAGGTTCTCGGTCGCGGCCGACTTCCACTCCAAGCCATAGTTGTTCTCGTTGCCCAGCAGCCAGAAGAGAATGCCTGGCGTGTCGCGATACTCAGCCACCGTCGCGGCGACTTCGTCGAGGATCAGTTGGCGGACGCGAGGGGAGGAGTAATCCGTCTGCGGCATCCAGCTACCATCCACCGTGAGGCCGTAGCGGCCGAGCGGGTGATTGAGCACCGTCCAGATGCCGTGCTTTTCATAGATGTAGCGGACCCAGCGGGCCGGGATACCGTTGTAGACGCGGATGGCATTGACGCCCATGACCCGGAGGAGGCCCATTTCACGGTCGAGGGCCTCGACGATGATGTCGTCGGGCTGGGTCCAGAGCGAGAACGCGTAGTTCGTCCCGATCGGGAAGTAGTCCCAGTTGACGCCGCGGACGAAGACGTCGCGGCCATCGACCTGGAGCCGCTGGCCGCTGCTGTCCTTGGCGATTCGGACAACGGGCAATCCGGCCTGGGCGGCGGCAGGGGCGGGGGCGAGCGCCGTGAGAGTGAGGGCAATCAGAGCGGCGCGAACGACGGATCCCATGGGGCCTCCACGCGGGGCGTGGCAGAGACAGCGGGAAAGCGTTAGACTACTTTGTTCGGACACCAAACAAAGTGGGGTTTGGGGACATGACTGTCAAGGATTCGCACCGATGAGCCTGCCGAGCCAGACCCTGTTGCTCTTTGGCGCCACTGGGGACCTCGCCCGGCGGATGCTGCTCCCTTCATTGTATGCGCTGCACGCGGACGGGCTGATCGCCCCCGGCCTGCGCATCGTCGGGACGGCCCGGTCCGAGCACTCGGACGAGAGCTTCCGGACCTTTGCCCGGGAGTCGCTGCGGGAGTTCGGCGCCGCCGACCGCCAGGAGGAGGCGAACGTGACAAGCTTCCTCAAGCGCCTGCGGTACCAGCCGCTCGACGCCACTCGGCCGGAGGCCTTCGCCGCCTTGGCCGAGACAATCGGGGACGTCTCGGGTGGGCTCGCGATCTTCCTTTCGACCGCGCCCCAGCTCTTCGAGCCGACCATCGCCGGCCTGCGCGCCGCCGGACTCGCCGGCGAACAGGTCCGCATCGGTCTCGAGAAGCCACTCGGCAACGACTTGGCCAGTAGCCGATCGATCAACGACGCCGTGAACGCCGTCTTCCCCGAGCCGCGCACCTTCCGCATCGATCACTACCTCGGCAAGGAGACGGTGCAGAACCTGATGGCGCTGCGCTTCGGCAATGCGCTCTTCGAGCCGCTGTGGAACGCCAACAACATCGCCCACGTGCAGATCACGGTCAGCGAGACCGTGGGTCTTGAGGGCCGCGCCGGATTCTATGACGAGACGGGCGCGCTGCGCGACATGGTGCAGAACCACATGCTGCAGTTGTTGGCCCTGACGGCGATGGAACCGCCGGCCAATCGCGGCGCGACGGCGATTCGCGACGAGAAGGTGAAGGTGCTGCGCGCGCTCCGGCCGGTCGCCGCCGGGGACGTGGTGACGGGGCAGTATGGCGTCGGCGCCATCGCCGGTGCACCGGTGGCGAGCTATCGGGATGATTGCGGACACGCGTCGAGCACGGAGACGTTCGTCGCCATCAAGGCGCACGTGGATAACTGGCGCTGGAAGGGCGTGCCGTTCTACCTGCGCACTGGCAAGCGGCTCGCGGAGCGCCGCAGCGAGATCGTCGTGCAGTTCAAGCCCGTACCGCACGACATTTTCCGCGAGCGGGGCGGGCAGCTGCAGGCCAATAGCTTGATCATCCGCCTCCAGCCGGAAGAGTACGTGCGCCTGATGGTGATGGCGAAGGAGCCTGGTCTCGACCGCGGCGGGCTGCGGCTGCGACAGGTGCCACTGGACCTTTCGCTGACGGCGGCGTTCGCCGGGACGCGTCGTCGCATCGCGTACGAGCGGCTCTTGCTCGATCTTATTGAAGGCGATCAAGCGCTCTTCGTCCGTCGTGACGAGGTCGAAGCCCAATGGACGTGGATCGATGCCATCCGAAAGCTGTGGGCCGAGTCTGGCGTGACGCCCAAGCCCTACGGGGCGGGCAGCTGGGGTCCGAGCGCGTCGATCGCCCTTACCGAACGGGACGGAGTGAGCTGGCATGAGTGAGCTGCATCCGGTGGTTGCCGCGGTCACGCGCCGCATCGTCGAACGTTCACGGACGACGCGCCGGGCGTACCTCGACCTCATCGCGCGGGAGCGCGAGGCCGGGCTGACGCGCGCGCGGCTGTCCTGCGGTAACCTCGCGCACGGCTGCGCGGCCAGCGAGGGCGACAAGGCGCGCATCCGGGATGGCGGCGCGATGAACATCGGCATCGTCACCGCCTACAACGACATGCTCTCGGCGCATCAGCCCTACGGCGAGTACCCGGAGCGCATCAAGGCCTACGCGCGCGAGGTCGGGGCAACCGCGCAGGTGGCGGCTGGCGTGCCGGCGATGTGTGATGGCGTGACGCAGGGCCAGCGCTCGATGGAGCTGTCGCTGTTCAGCCGCGACACGATCGCGATGTCGACCGTGATCGGCTTGAGCCACGGCATGTTCGAAGGCGTGCTGATGCTCGGCATCTGCGACAAGATCGTGCCCGGGCTCTTGATCGGTGCACTGCGCTTCGGGCACCTGCCCACGATCCTGGTGCCGGCCGGCCCGATGCCCTCTGGATTGCCGAACAAGGAGAAGCAGCGCGTTCGACAGCTGTACGCTGAGGGCAAGATCGGACGCGCGGAGCTGTTGGAGGCGGAGATGGCCTCCTATCACTCGGCGGGTACCTGCACGTTCTACGGCACGGCGAACTCCAATCAGATGCTGATGGAGATGATGGGCCTGCACATGCCTGGCGCGAGCTTCACGAACCCAGGCACGGCGTTGCGTGATGCATTGACCCGCGCCGCGACCCAGCGTCTCGCGCAGATCGGCTGGGATGGAGGCGATTATCGTCCGCTGGGCCACTGCGTGGACGAGAAGGCCATCGTGAACGGCATCGTCGGATTGTTGGCGACGGGTGGCTCGACCAATCACGTCATTCACCTGCCGGCCATCGCACGGGCGGCGGGCATCCAGATTGACTGGCAGGACATCGATGAGCTGTCGGCCGTGGTGCCGTTGATCGTGCGCGTGTATCCCAACGGCGACGGCGATGTGAACGCGTTCGCCGAGGCGGGCGGCATGCCGTTCGTGATTCGCGAACTCGTCGATGCCGGACTGGCGCATGATGACATTCGCACGGTGTACGGCAGCAGCCTGCGCGCTGGGGCGCGCGAACCCCAGCTCGCCGGAGACTCGCTCAGCTGGCGCGCTGCACCTGCGACCAGCGGCGACGCGGCGATCCTCCGGGGAGTCGCCGATGCATTCAAGCCGGATGGTGGCATGCGACTGGTGCAGGGCTCGCTTGGGCGCGGCACGTTCAAGACCAGCGCCGTCGAGCAAGCGCGATGGACCATCGAAGCGCCCTGTCGCGTGTTCGAGACGCAGGAAGCCGTCATCGAGGCCTTCAAGGCCGGCGAGCTGAATCGTGATGTCGTCGTCGTCGTGCGCTTTCAGGGCCCCGTCGCGAACGGGATGCCGGAGCTGCACAAGCTCACGCCGTCGCTTGGTGTGCTGCAGGCCCAGGGACATCGCGTGGCGCTGGTGACGGATGGCCGCATGTCCGGTGCGTCCGGCAAGGTCCCGGCGGCGATCCACGTGACGCCAGAAGCCGCCGCCGGTGGTCCGCTGGCCAAGCTGCGTGACGGCGACGTGCTGCGCGTCTGCGCCGTGAAGGGCACGATCGACGTGCTCGTTGACGCCAGCGAGTTCGCTGCGCGTCCCGCGGCACCCGTGCCGCCGGCCGAGTTTGGAGTCGGCCGGGAGATCTTCGCGATGATGCGACGGCTGGCGGACACGCCGGAGCGCGGTGGATCTGCGATGCTCGCGGAGGCGGGCCTCTGATGCAGATCGTCGCGGTGGACATCGGCGGGACACACGCCCGATTCGCGTTGGCGGAGATCGAGGGTGGACGGGTCGTGCGGCTTGGTGAGCCCACGACGATGCGTACGGCGGAGCATGCGTCGTTTCAGACCGCGTATGAGTCCTTCGCTGCGGCGCAGGGCGGGGCGCTTCCCCGCGTGGTCGCCATCGCGCTCGCGGCTCCGATCGCCGGCGACATCATCCGCTTCGCCAACAATCCCTGGATCATCCGGCCCGCGATGATTCCGGAGAAGATGCGCGTGGATGTGTACACGTTGGTCAACGACTTCGAGGCCGTGGGGCACGCTGTCGCGCAGGCCGATGAGTCGCACTTCACGCATCTCTGCGGGCCGAATCGTCCGCTGGCGCCG
The DNA here is from genome assembly GCA_013822285.1 of Gemmatimonas sp. Taxonomy (GTDB): domain Bacteria; phylum Gemmatimonadota; class Gemmatimonadetes; order Gemmatimonadales; family Gemmatimonadaceae; genus Pseudogemmatithrix. The sequence continues at coordinate 20,845 of PNKF01000002.1, read as the reverse complement.
CTGGGGACCATCAGCATCATCGGGCCGGGTACGGGATTGGGCGTCGCACACTTGCTGCGCCTGCCAGGCGACTATCACGTGCAGCCGACCGAAGGCGGGCACATCGACTTCGCGCCACTTGATGCCATCGAGGATGCGATTCTCGCGCGGCTGCGTCGCCGGCATCGGCGCGTATCGGTGGAGCGTATCGTCTCGGGTCCCGGCCTGATCGAGATCTACGAGACGCTGGCCGGCATCGAAGGGCGGGCCATCAAGGTGCTCGACGACAAGGCGCTGTGGACCCTCGGCAGCACCGGCGAGGACAGCCTTGCCGCCGCCGCGGTGGATCGCTTCTGTCTCTCGCTCGGCAGCGTCGCGGGCGACATCGCGCTTGCCCAGGGTGGCTTCGGCGGGGTGGTGATTGCCGGCGGGCTCGGCCTCCGCGTGAAGGATGTGCTGCTGCGCTCCGGCTTCGCCGAACGATTCCGCGCGAAGGGACGCTTCGAGGGCATGATGGCAGACATTCCGGTAAAGGTCATCACGCATCCGCAGCCTGGGCTGCTCGGCGCCGCGTCGGCGTTTGCGCGCCAGCATCGGTGAGGGAGAACCAATGATTCCGATTGAGCGCATCATGCGCAGCGCGCCGGTGATCCCAGTGCTGGTGATCGAGGACGTCGCGCACGCGAGGCCGATTGCCGAGGCGCTGGTCGCCGGGGGATTGCCGGTGCTTGAGGTGACGCTGCGCACCCCGGCGGCACTCGAGGCGATTGCGGAGATGAAGCGTGTGCCTGGCGCGGTGGTCGGCGCCGGCACGGTCGTGGACGTCGCGGGACTCGATGCGGCGTTGCAGGCCGGGGCGGAGTTCATCGTCTCGCCGGGGCTCACCGAGCGACTCGGCGCTGCGGCGAAGGCGCGCGCGGTGCCGTTCCTGCCCGGCGTTGCGAATGCGGGCGACATCATGCGCGGACTGGAGCTCGGCTTCACGCATTTCAAGTTCTTCCCCGCCGAGTCCAGTGGCGGCGTGTCGGCGCTGAAGGCGCTGCTGGGGCCCTTTGCGCAGTGTCAGTTCTGTCCGACGGGCGGCATCACGCCAGAGCGAGCGGCAGCGTGGTTTGCGCTGCCGCAGGTACTCTGCGTCGGCGGTAGCTGGCTGGTACCGAAGGGCGCGCCGGACATGGCGGCGATCACTGCCGCGGCGCGTGCTGCGGTCGCGCTGCGGCCGTAGTTCGACATCTCATCACCTACCCATTTCGATCTCTGTGTCGCTGACTTGGAATGACTACGGCAATCGCGACGCCTTCGTCGAAGGCGTGATTGCTGACGTGCGAGGAAGCATCGAGGATGCGATTGCCGCGCGTGGGCGGGCGACGATCGCCCTGTCCGGTGGGAAGACGCCCGTCGCGATCCTCGAGCGTCTGGCGGCGCTGCCGTTACCCTGGTCGTCGGTGACGGTGTTGCCGAGCGATGACCGCATCGTGCCGATCAGCGATGCATTGTCGAATGCGGGCATGCTGGTGCGCATCTTCGGGCGCAGCGGGGCTCGCGTGGTCCCCCTGGTCGGTGCCGTCGCGCCACGCCATGAGGCCGGGCAACGCGCGGACGCCGTGCTGCAGCGGCTCGAGTGGCCGCTGGACCTCGTGTGGCTTGGCATGGGTGCGGATGGCCACACGGCGTCCATCTTCGCGGGGCCGGATCTCGAGGCCGCGCTCATGCCTGCCGACGGCGTGCGGGCGGTCGGCGTGCACCCGGAGCCGTTGCCACCGGAGGCGCCCGTGGATCGGGTCACGCTGACCGCGCCGGCGATCGCGGCGGCGCGGCGGTGCGTCGTCGTCATTGAGGGTGACGCGAAGCGCGCGGTGCTGGAGCGGGCGGTGGCGGAGGGCGCGGGCTCGTCGGCGCCGGTGGGTCAGGTTCTCGCGCAGCGTACGGCGTCGACCACTGTGCACCTGCTGCGCTGAGATTGCCGGCGCCTCAGTTCTCCCGCCGAATCTCCGGATCGTAGTGGTGCGACCGCTCGTGCGTGATCAGCGACGCGAGCAAGACGGCCGGACGCAGTTCACCGCGAAGCGTCATCTGGAAGAAGTGGGACATCCACGAGTGTTCGGACGGATACTCGAACACCGTGTCGAGGAACATCCGTTGGTTCCCGCGTCGTCCGACGATCTGCGGCCAGTTGCTGTAGTACACCTCGCCCGTGATGTAGGAGAGGTTGCGCACCGTCCCGATCGTGTCGAAGCGCGTCGGCGGGGAGTCGGGGTCCAGTCCGAGGCGCGGGAGCTTCGTCTGTTCAGGCCAGACATCGACGCGCACGGATGCCGGCACGTTGTACCAGGAGAACTGCGTTCGGTTCTCGCCGAAGAACTCCGTGAACGAGAGCTTGAGGAAGTCGTACTCCTCGAGCTCCATGATGTGAATGAGTGATTCACGGAGATCGGGCGCCGTGCTGCGGAAGCCGTTGCGGCAAAGGGCCGGGGCGGATGCGTCATTGAGGTACATGTCGTCCTCGATGAACACGTAGTAGTCGTGAGCGCTCGCCGCAAAATGCTCGGCCACGAACTGTCGTCCGCCGGAGATGCCGCCATTGCCCTTCGGATGCATCAGCCGCGTGGCACCGAAGCGTTCGATGACGGCATCGTTGGCGGTCCGCGCCGCGGTGTCCGTGCTATGGTCGAGCACGTAGAGCGCGTCGAAGCGGAATCCGCGCGACCAGCTTTCGAGCACGGACGCCAGCTGCTCCGGAGCGTTGAAGGTCACGACGTAGCCCGCGATGGATCGGTCGGGAATGCGCTGGGCCAAGGCCTTCCGGCGGGCCCGTCGGTGCTCGGGTCCCACCAGTGGCGGACGCGTCGCGCCAATCGCGCTGCCTCGCCGGCCTGCGGTGCGCAGCGGCAAGCCCTTCACATGCTCAAAGAACGGCGAGAGGAGGCCATGATGCTCGTCGGCGAGCGGGAAGCGGTCATACAGCTCCGGCGACTCCATGGCCATGAGCGTGAACAGGCTCTCTTCGGTGCCCATCAGCCCTTCGCCAAGGGTCGCGCTCAGCAGGCCGTAGTAGTGGCCGTTCACCTCGCTGAGGCAGTCCTTGTGTCCACCGAAGAATCCGCCGCGGCACACCCACCGCGGATCCGTATCAACAAATCGCTGCATCGCGGGGCGTGGGAAGCCATGAATCTCCGGTCCGTCGCGGTAGGGGAACGTCACGAACAGGAAGCGCTCGAGCAGCGCCCCGACCCGATCGAACACGCGATCGTGCGTGAAGTAGCCCGGATGCACCGTATTCGTGATTGCGCCGTCGATCCAGGCGAAGCGCGACGTCGCGAACGGATTCCAGATGGACGTGTCGTGCAGCAGGAACATCTTCGACATCACCATCGGGTTGTACAGCGGCAGCGTCGCCTGCGGCGACTTCGACAACCATTCCGCTTGCGCCGCCCAGTCCGGTCGCGTGCGGATCTCCTGCACGCGGTCATAGAACGGAAAGCGCGTGCGGAAGTCGTCGGCGCGATACTCCCGAAAGTCCGTGGGGCGTTCTCCGCGTGCGTCTTCGACGAAGTCGCGGAGGTCGGGGTCGCCGAACACGACCATCGGAACGTCCGCCGCCAGCAGCTGGGCGAACTTCTGGCGATAGTGCTCGAAATCGCGCGCGAACCCTTCGCCGGCCTTGTCGCGCCCGAGATCCCAGATCCCGGTGAGGATGGTGAGGTCCTGCGTCACAGCTGCCCCACGACCGGCGCGCACCATCCCTGCGAGATACTGTGCGGCCACACGACCCAAGTGCGAGGGCGTACGTCCGTGTCGAACTGGCGCCAGATCTTGCAGTAGCGGTCGGGGTCCTCTCGCATACGCGCGATCTCGTCGGGCTGCGCGTCCTGTCGAAACAGCTCTTCCCCATCCGCGTCCTTGAACGAGACCACCCAGAAATCGTAGTCGTCGAGGGGCACGTGGTCGTAGCCCACATCGATGCAATGCTTGAAACGTGGAATCGTCGACGCGGTGAATTCTTCGTACGTGATGTGGCGATTGTCCGCGGGGGTCGGCTCGCGGTGCTCCAAGACTGCCGAGGTTACGGCGCGTCGGCGAAAGCTGATGCCCGAGTAGCGCTCGTAGTCCTCAAAGCTGCGAAGCGTTCCGAATCCGTATGGTCCCGTCCGCTCCTCGGCGATGGCTGAGGAATCGTCCATGAACTCGTCCATGCCGAACAAGCGGCGACACGCGACGTGCGTCGACGTGTTGCGCTGGCCCCAGGTGCTGCTGTGGTCATCCCAATGCTTGGTGCGACCACGACGCGTGTACTCGTGCCAGGCGACGAGGCGGTGCGGATGGAAGAGGTCGTAGCCGTGCGTGTACGCGCGGGCCGCGATCGTGATCTCTTCGCCGTGGAAGTAGAACTCCGGGTTATGCTGCACCTCGCGAGCAAAGGCCCCGAGGGTGAACGCGAAGTGCGCGGAGTAGAACCGGCTGCGCGTCGGCGCCTGGAGTTCGCGCCATCCCGGAATCGCCGCGGGGGTGAAGAAGATCGCTCCTTCCGGGATGAAGCGATCGAAGGTCAGGTGCCAAGGATCGGGCTGGCGCGCTGCGGGGTCGTCCTGCGGGTCGTACGACGGCAGGTACGCCGTCAACAGGGGCTTAGGGACTCCCGCCGCCTGCAGTTCCTCGACCATCGAGATGCAGAGTGAATCCCAGCCGTCGACGAAGCGATGGTGGGAGTCGAGTTGGAGCGTGAAATCCTCCCCGTCATAGCGCTGTTGGATGGCGTGCCGAGCCCAGCAGGCGCCATGGCTCTCACCGAACGGGATGTCGAGGATGGTCAGGCGCGTGCGCGCCTCGATTGGCGCGAATGCGGCACGGTCGAGTTCGTCCCCGTGTTGCCAGGCGATGCAGAAATGCAGGCGGCGGGGGTCGCTCGCGCGGTCGAGTGCGTCAGTGAGGGTCGGGATCAACTCGGGATCCCGATACGCGGCCATCTGCACGAAGATTGTCTGCGACATCGTCTGGCGAGAGAGCGAAACGGACTCGCGGGTCAGAGGCCGACGATGCGGCCCTGACCCGCGACATTCACAATAGTTGTACTACGCTTTGACCGCCGAGCAACGACCAACGAACTAGGGACGGGTCGGGGTGTTGCTCGGGGTCACGGCCGGCGTAGCGGACTGCGAAACAGCTGGCGGCGTCGAAGATGCGGTCCGAGTCGGCGTCGGTGTCATGGTAGCCGTGGCGGACTGCGAGACGGCGGGCGCCGACGCGGAGGCCGACACCGCGGGCAGAGCCGTTGCGCTGGCAGTCGCGGCGGGTACGCCGGTGCCCGTCGCCGACGCGGTCATCGAGGCGGACGCAGTCGCCGTCAACGTCTCCGTCGAGCTCGGCGGCGCCGAGGCCGCGTTCGAAAGCCGCGGCGCGAAGATCCGGTCGATTGACGGGAAAATCGGCAGTGCAGCCAGCGTGACCAGCACGTCGCGGCGCCCGACACCGGCGCCGCCGGCGGCCTGCTCCGGCGTCGCCTGCAGCAGCCCGTGTTGCTCAAGCTCTTCCAACGCGCCCCAGGTCACCGTGACCGGATCGGCACCCGCGGGAAGCTCGACTTCCGCGGCGACGAGCATCGCGATTTCGTCGACGGTGTTCTTGCCCGTGCAGTGGCGCCAGACGGTGGAAGACAACGCATTGAGGCGACGCGCGGCCGCGTCGTTCGTGTCGTAGACCAGCGTTTCGGTGCCGACGACCTGCTTGACGAGACCTGCGGAGCGGGCAAGAGGCTTCATGGGGCTGGGAACTCGGTGCGAAAAGGTCTCGCCGCGCGCGCGGCAGCAATCAGCTGGAGCGCACAATCTGTCGCCTCGCCCCTGCTTCCGGCAAGGATGTGGGCCCCCGCTGCTGCGCGGGCAGTGATGGTAAGCGTGTCGACCGGTCGCTCTCGAGCGGCCAGCGTATTGTCTAGGAGGGCCATCGCAGCCTGACCAGCCGTGAGCTTGGTCGGCTCCCAGCGCGCGTGGCTGTCAAATTGTGTGACGGCAATGATGCCAACTGGCACAGGACCGTGTATTTCGCTTGCGCCGAGGTCCTCGACCGCGCGCCGGCGCAGGCGGTGGTCGCCTCCCACTCGGATGGACAGCCGTCTCGGATACGGATGGACCATGCCATCGGCATCGAGCACGGCGTAATCGTCTGAGCCGTAGCTTGCACCGGCGCGCAGGAGCGCTTCAACGAGGGTGGTCTTTCCGCTCCCGCTGCGGCCGGGAATGACAATACCGACATTCCCGACCGCCACGACGCCGGCGTGCACAAACAACAGCGCGGGCGCGCGTCGGCCCACCTCGGTGCGCACGGCAGCCTCAAGCGCATCGACGATCGTCGCAATTCGAAGACTCGTCACCGTGACGACGCTATCGACTCGGAGGGTGAGCGGGCGTCGAGGTCCTGCAGAACCTTGGCTCACCTCGAATCGAACTTCCGGCGCTGCACCAGCCACCGCCGGCGTCCAGCGTGGTGGCAGGGCAGGAATCGCTTTGTCCAGCAGCGATGCGTCGGGACAGACGAGTTCCATCGTCACGCCGAAACTCGTGAAACGAAGCGTGATCTCTTCGGTCGACATCAGGCAGTCCTCACGCCAGCCAATCGCGCGAACACTTTATAGAAGCTGTCGCCTTCTTGGCTGAGGTAACTGCAGGGCTCGCCGGGGGAATAGAAATGCCAGGTCCCGAAGTGCTGGACCGCGAACGTCTCCGGATGTCGATCGTACATCACGCTGAACAGCTGTTCCTCGAGCGTGTAGATGCGCTCGGTGATCGCACGGGCCACGAGATTCCTGAATTCTCGTTGAAAGGCGTCGATGCTTTCCGAATCGCCCCCGAAAATTCCGCCGACCAAATGATTCACGAGCGCTCCGGTGCCGCCGCCATTTCGAGCGAGCCGACGATACCCATCGTGGTGCGGTCCACTCCCGAGCATCGGTAGTGCGCAGAAGAACATCTTGCCCGGTGGCGTAGCAGCGACGAGCCCGTCCAAGAGGGCTGGCCTCACAATCGCGTCGGGGTACTTGGGAAACATGCGCCATGCATCAGCGGGCTTGAGCAGTTCCATGCCCCCAAACCGTTCGGGAAATATGCCGTGATGAAACAGGCCCGCATCGATCCAGAACGTCAGGTCATGCTCCCAGGGTCGCTCCTGGCTCACGGCGTGAAGCCAGTACGCCTTGAGGAAGCAGAGCACCTCGTTGCGAAAGTTGTTCGGCAGTTCGTCGCGGTACTCTGCCTTCCACTCCAGAAAGGGACGGTAGAACTCGAACTCGGACAGCTCAAACGGCCGAACCATCAAACGAGGAAACATGGGGGCCAGCGCTGCGGTCACCCGCTCGGCGTGGACGCGTGAGCAATAAACGACGAGTGGGGCGCCGAGATTCGACAAGACCCGGAGCGTCGGGATGAAGAAATCCAGCCCACGACCGCGCCCCCCAACGATGCTGTCGGGGCCGTTGTCGTAGATCGCCGTGACAAAGGTGATCTGCCGCGCGGGGAACGGCGTAGTGGCCCGCTCGCGTCCGAGCGTACGTAGCGCATCCCGGATCACGCGGACGGGTCGGACCGCGGCATACCCGAAGCGCAGCGCTGGCGGCAGGCGCAGCGCCGCCCAGTCCTGATGTGAAGGCGTGGCCGCGGCGCGCAACGCCTCCCACGGGGACTCCCGTTCGGCGAGACGTTCGCGCAGCAGTCGCAGTGGACGCCGCGCATCGAAGGTTTGGTTGACATCGTTCGCGCGCTCGTGCACCGCAAGAATGTGGCGAAGACGACGGCCCTGATCGCGACCGTCGACGGACACGGGCGACGCCTCATCGCCCGGGCCCCAGGTCTCGGCGATGATGCGTTCCACCAGAGACAGCGCGGGTAAGAGGTCGAGGCGTTGCAGATGCACTCGCATGCGTTCGCGACCGTCGGCGTCGAGCAGGCGCAAACCCTCCGCCACGTCGACAACCCAGCGGAAGCGATGCCACCGCGACTTGTGCCCGTGGGCGACGAGCATGGCGAGCAAATCAGGCAGATCAGCGCCGAGCGCCGGGACACCCTGCGCCGTGAACGGCACGGCGGAGCGCAACAGTTCTTGCGTCGGCAGCGCAAATCCGTGGGGGCCGGCGTGCCAGTGCAGGTCAACGGCCAAACCATCCGGGGCGCCCAAGTGGACTTCGTGCCCACGCGTCAGCGCGTAGCGCCAACCGACGTTTGCGATCGCACGGCTCCAACGCCTGACCAACCAGTAGTCCTGCTCCTGCAGCAGCTGAATGCTGCGCTCGACATCCTCCGGAGCGACGAGGAAGTCGAGGTCGCCCACCGGACGAAGCCCGAGGTCCTGATAGACGCTGTGGACGACGTGAAAGCCCTTCATCGTCACCGCACGGATGCCCGCGGCATCGAAAGCGGAGCACAGGGCGCTCCAGCGGGCAAACTTCGCGAGATTGCCGGTGGCAACCTGCAAAGCGGATGCTTCCAGTCGCCGCCTGACATCCCGCGGGAGGTCGATCGCGACCTGCGACAGAGTGCTGTGCACGAGCGCGGCGAGGCCGTGATGGTCGGCCAGCGCCTCGACGCGATCCCAGCGGAGTCCCGCGGAGGCCAGCACCCGAGCACGCGCGACACTCTCCGCAGGCGGCTGACGCCGAGCCAAGCGGGTCACGAACTCCAATTCGGGCGATCGTGCGACCGACATCAAGGTGCTGAGCCGAGGAAGGCAGGCCGCGCAGGCCTGGTGGAACGCGCAAGCAGGAAGCGCAATCTATGCAGGCTGCGGCAGGGCACCATCGTCTTCCCTACCTTTCACACATGTCCGCCTCACGACGTGCCGTGCGCGCCTTGCTAGCGCCCCTCGCCCTTGCCGCGTGCTTCGGCGCTGACCCAACGCCTGGCGTCGCCCTCGAACTCGCCCAGTACCGCGCGCGATCCATCTCGGACGTCCGCTACGACGTGCACTTCGACATCCCGGCCGAGAAGGATTCCGCGGTCACGGGTGCCGTAGACATCGCCTTCACCCTTGGGCAGGTCCGCCGGCCACTGGTCCTCGACTTCCGCGCCCCCGCCGACCACGTGTACGAAGTGCGGCTCGACGGCGAACGTATCGAGCCGCAGTTCGTCGAGGACCATATCGTCATCCGGCCGCGCTTGCTGGAGACGGGCGCGCACATCGTCAGCCTGCGCTTCCGCAGCACCGATGCGGCGCTGAACCGCAACGCGGACTACCTGTACGCGCTCTTCGTCCCTGATCGCGCTTCCACCGCGTTCCCGGTCTTCGAGCAGCCCGATCTCAAGGCGCGGTTCGCGCTCACGCTCACGGTCCCCGCGGCGTGGAAGGCGGTCAGCAACGGGCCGCTGGTCGCCCGCGACAGCAGTGACGCCGACCGACATGTGCTTCGCTTCGCTGAGTCTGAGCCAATCAGTACCTACCTGATGACGTTCGCGGCCGGCGTTCTGAAGGAGGAGACGGCGGAGCGCAACGGACGCCGCTTTACGATGTACCACCGCGAAACGGACAGTCTCCGCGTGCGCCGCAACAGCGCCGCGATCTTCGACCTGCACGCCGCGGCGCTGGCATGGCTCGAGGAGTACACGGGCATCGCGTATCCCTTCTCCAAGTTCGACTTCTTCGCCGTGCCCTCGTTCCAGTTCGGTGGCATGGAGCATCCGGGGGCCGTGTGGTATCGCGCGGGCTCGCTGTTCCTCGACGAATCTGCCGGACGCTCGCAGGAGCTCGGCCGCGCCAGTCTCATCGCGCACGAGACGGCCCACATGTGGTTCGGCGACCTCGTGACCATGGAGTGGTTCAACGACGTGTGGATGAAGGAGGTCTTCGCGAACTTCATGGCCGCGAAGATCGTCGGCCCTTCGTTCCCCGACGTGGACCAAGGCCTGCGCTTCTTCCAAGCGCATCATGCCGCCGCGTACGGCGTAGACCGGACGCAAGGCGCGAACCCGATTCGCCAGCCGCTGGAGAACCTGCGCGAGGCGGGCTCGCTCTATGGCGCGATCATCTATCAGAAGGCGCCGATCGTCATGCAGCAGCTTGAGACGATGGTGGGCGACTCGACGTTCCGCGACGGACTGCGGCTGTACCTCGATCGGCATCGCTTTGCGAACGCCGCTTGGCCGGACCTCGTGTCGATCCTCGACTCCCTGAGCCCGAAGGATGTGACGGCGTGGAGTCGCGTGTGGGTGGAGGAGCCCGGTCGCCCGACCTTCACGGCGTGGGCGGATAGCGGCGTGCTCTCGATCACCCAATCCGACACCTGGCCCGAGCGCGATCTCCGGTGGCCGCAGCGCATCGGCTACGCCCTCATCACCGACAACGCGGTCGTGATGCTGCGCGGTGACTACTCCGGACGCAATGTCCGCCTGCCGCTTCCACCCGGCATCTCGAATCCACGCATCCTGCTCGGCGGCGCCGACGGTGTCAGTTACGGACGATTCTCGCTCGACTCGGCCTCGCGGATGACGCTGCTTGATCGCGTCCACAGCTTGCCCCAGGCGCTGCACCGGGCGGTCGCGTGGCAGACGCTGCAGGAAGAGCTCATTGCGGGCGTGCTCGAACCCGAAGCGCTGCTCACGGCGACGCTGGCGGGCGTCGAGTCCGAGCGCGACGAACTCGTGGCCTCGCAAGTACTCGGTCTCCTGCGGTTCACGTACTGGTCGTACCTCGATGACAGCACGAGGCTGCGGCTGGCACCGGCCGTGGAGCGGAAGCTGTGGTCGAAGCTCGAGCGCGTGCCAACGCCGGGTCGCAAGGGTGCGCTCTTCAGCACACTTGTCTCTACGACGCTGACGCCGGAGGGCATCGCGCGGCTCGAGCGGATCTGGCGCACGCGGACACCGCCGGACGGCCTGCCGCTGTCGGAGCAGCAGTTCACGGGGCTGGCGGAAGCCCTCGCGCTGCGCGGCTTGCCGAATGCCGAGCAGATGCTCGACGAAGAGGCCACGCGAATCTCCAATGCCGATCGCAAGGCGCGGTTCGCATTCGTGCGGCCGGCGCTGAGTGCCGATTCCGCGCGTCGCGATGCGTTCTTTGCGACGCTCGCCGATGTCAAGAATCGGCGCCAGGAGAACTGGGTGCTCGATGCCGTCGGCTACCTGAACCATCCGCTCCGAGCGGATGCTTCGCTGCACTTGCTGCGCCCGAGTCTCGACTTGGTGCAAGAGATCCAGCAGACGGGCGACATCTTCTTCCCGCTGCGCTGGATGAACGCGGTGCTTGATGGCCATCGTTCGCCGGAGGCCGCCGCGACCGTCCGGCGCTTCCTCGACGAGCATCCGGACTATCCGCCGCGCCTGCGTGGCAAAACGTTGCAGGCGGCGGATCTTCTCTTGCGGCGCTAGCCGCTCAGAGTCCGTTCAGTCCGCCCAGCAGTCGCACGTAGAAACCGATGGCCGTGGCAAACGCATCGATGCCGATGCGTTCGTTGACGCCGTGCACACGGGCGACGTCGGAGTCACCGAGCGGCACGGCGAGGAACCGATAGACGCGGTCGGAGTGTGCACTCCAGTACTTCGCATCGGTGCCGCCCATCACGAGGTATGGCAGCACCGGAATGCTGCTTTCCGGCGCCATTGCGCGAATCGTCTGCTCGATGAGCCGGTAGGCGGGCACGTCGGTGCGCGAGACTGCGGACGGATCCGCAGTCGCCGAGTCGCGCGGGGCGACGGTGATCATCGTGTCGTTGACGATCTCGCGGACCCGGGCAATCACCGTCTCGCGCGTCTCGCCGGGGCGGATGCGGAAGTTCACGACCGCCGTGGCTTCTGGCGGCAGGACGTTGTCCTTGACGCCGGCATCGAGCATCGTCGGCGCCGTCGTCGTGCGCGTGAGGGCGCCGCCGAGCGGCGTGCCTTGGAGCGAACGAATCACCAGAGGTTCGGTCAGCCACAGGTTCGACAGGACGAGGCGCTGCCCGAACGGCACGTACGGCGCCATTGCCGTCATCATCTGCGCCGTCGGCCCGTCGAGCGAGGAGGGGAAGGGGTTGGCCATCAGGCGATCGATCGCCGCACTCAACGCGCCAACGGCTGTGCGCGACGGTGGCATCGACGAGTGGCCGCCACTCGCGCGCGAGGTCAACGTCAGTGACAGATAGCCCTTTTCCGCGATGCCCACGACGGCAGCGATTCCCTCGACGCCGGGAATCGCGCCTTCCGTCATGAAGCCACCCTCGTCGAGCACGAGGGCAGGACGCACGCCGCGGGCCACGAGTGTGTCGACGATGAGACGCGCGCCGTAGCGCCCACCGACTTCCTCGTCGTGACCGAAGGCCAGATACACCGTGCGCGTCGGACGTTCCCCGGCGGCGGCGAGCTGTTCGACGGCTTCGAGCGCGGCGAGCACCGTCACCTTGTCGTCCAGCGTCCCGCGGCCCCACACGAATCCATCGGCGACCGTGCCGTCGAATGGCCCATGCAACCACTCCGCACGGTTCTCCTCGGTCACCGGTACCACGTCGACATGGCCCATCAGCACCACCGGCGCCGCTGCGCTGTCGGTACCGGGCCAGGTATAGAGCAGCGAGAGCCCACCGATGGTCTCGCGGCGCATCGCCGCGTGGGCGGCTGGGTAGCTCCGCTCGAGGTAGGCGTAGAGTCCCTGGAACGCCGCGGTGTCGATTGGCGCGCCGCTCTGCACGCTGACGGTCGGGAAGCGCACCGCGCCCGCGAGTCGCTCGGCGGCGGCCGTCGCGTCGATGCGCACGGACGATGAGCTACCGAAAGGTTCGGCAGCACCGGGTATGCGCGCCGTGTTTACGATCAACAGACCCAGCAACGCCACGCCGGAACCGAGGACGACAAGCAGGAAGCGCTTCATGAGAGCAGGGTGAGGAGGAGCGCCGCAGTGGCCGGCAGCGCCTGCACGAACAGGATGCGCCGATTCGCCGTCGCAGCGCCAAATGCGCCAGCGGCAATGACGCAGCCGAGGAAGAAGAGGACGATGGGACGGCCCGCGATCCCGAGCCACAGCCCCCACAGCAGTCCAGCGGCGAGGAAGCCGTTATACAGCCCCTGATTGGCGGCCAGCACGCGTGATTGTGCGGCGAACTCCGGCGTCGTGCCGAACGCGCGGCGGCCGCGCGGCGTGTTCCACCAGAACATCTCGAGCACGAGGATGTAGAGGTGAAGCAGCGCAACGCCTGCGGTGGCGACGCGAGCCGCTACGAGCACTGAGGGACGGGATGGCGCACGGCACTAATTGAGCGCGTGTCGCGCGCCGCTGCAACCAAGCGTGACGAGCCGGTCGTCAGTTGATGATGGCGTAACGCCAGAGCCGGGCGACTTCGGTCGGATTGCGACGCACGTACTTGCCGATCTCGCGCTCGAACTGCGCCTGCGAGGTCCAGGGCCGATACTCCTTGAACTCGCGGATCCAGCGGGGCGTCCCCACGGCAATCGGTGCGAACGTCGCGATGATCTCGTCCGTGGCGGTGTTCAGGTCGAAGGCGATGAACGTGTATTGCTCGAGACGTTCGACTTCGCCGGGCACGTTACGGACGTACTTGCCGATCTCGCGCTCGAACTGCGCGTACGAGGTCCACGGCCGGTATTCCTTGAACTCCCGCAGCATACGCGGACCAGCGCCGGGAATGAGCAGGAACTCGGCGTCCGTCCCCCGGTTGAGATCCACGTGGACGAACATGCGACGATACAAGGAGTCGCGCTGCGGCTTGGTCAGGCGCTGCGCGGTGAGGATGCTGTCCAGCGTCACGACGCTGAGGATCGGTCGTGCGGCCTTGATGGCCTCGACGATGGTCGGGGTGAGATACGGCAGCGCGAGCAGCGTGCTGTCGGCGGCGATGTTCGGCTCAACGAGCCGGTCGCGCTGACGACCGAGCTGTGCATCGGCAGACGACGAGCCCAAGCAGAGCGCGGCAATGGCGCCGAGGATGAAGCGAGACATGTCAGGACTCCGGTGATGCGTGGGAAGGACGCCGTAACTCACGGTGGAGCAAGTATCCATGCAAGAGGCCGATCAATCCGAGCTGAATCATGGCTCCTGGGGCGAGCGCTGGAGTCGCGCCCATCAGCGCGTCGCGCAACAACGGCCAACCGGTCAGCTCCGGCGCGCGCTCGAGCTCCCACTCCATGTTCCCAGACAGATGCATCGCGAGGCCGACGACGCCGGCGGCGACGAACAAGGCCATCACGGCAACGAGTGCGAGGCGCGCGGGCTTCGCGTCGGTCATCGCGTTGATGAGGAGCAGCGCAAGGGCGCTGCCCAAAAGCGTGACCGGTACCAGCTGCCAGACACCGTCGAAGTGCTTGAGGAGCAGGAGTTCCGCAAGCGTACCGGTCACGCCGATCGCGAGGATGGCGAACAGCGCACGGCGGGCAAGGAGTTCGATCGCGACGGGAGAGCGCACTATACTCAAGATACGGCGGCTGGGCGCGTCGTGTTAACGCAGGCGGGGGCTCAGGCCCCTGTGGCGAATTCTCACGGTCGCCGCACCGTCCCAGCGAGCCGGGTGGTGGACAAGGAAGCGGCCCCTTCGGCACGTACCGAAGGGGCCGCTTTGACCGCTGCGAGACTGGCGCCTACCGCGTCGCGCCTTCCGCCGAGCGACGCGCCGGGTTGCAGGCCTGCCACGGCCGCGGCTGGCCATTCGGGCCGGCCGGCAGCGGATCCATCACGTCGCGCGGCATGCGCTGCGGATCCTCGCTGGCGAGATACGCCATCATCGCCACCAGCGTCGCGTTGTTCTTGAGATCGTACTCGACAATCTTGTCGTAGGTGTCACGATCGGTGTGCCAGGTCGTGAACGAGTAGTCCCACGACAGCGCGCCGAGGTTGAACGCCGGTGCCTTATGGCACACGAAGCTCGCATGGTCCGTGCCGCCCGTGGCCTGGCCACCCGTGGGCTCGAAGCGGATCCACTTCGTGATCTCGCTCGGCAGCTGGCCGAGATACTGCTCGATGCGCCGCGCCGCCCCGGGGAACGGACCGGCGCTGAGGTTCACCACGCGGCCCGTGCCGTTGTCCTGGTTCCACAGCGCCTGCAGGCCGTTCACGACTTCCGGATGATCTTCGCTGAACGCGCGCGACCCGTTCAGGCCCTGCTCCTCACCGTTCCAGTGGCCCACGAGGATCGTGCGCTTCGGGTTCGGATACACCTGCCGCAGGATGCGCAGGGCTTCCATCATCGTCACCGTGCCGGTGCCGTTGTCCGTCGCGCCGGAAGCCGCCGAGTGCGAGTCAAAGTGCGCCGACAGCAACACGTATTCGTCGGGCTTCTCGCTGCCGCGGATCTCCGCGACGACGTTGAACACCGGACGCTCGCCCAGCACTTCGCTGTCCGTGAACGCGCGCACCTTCGGCGCCTGGCCGTTGCGCGACATGCGGTACATCAGGCCGTAGTCCTCGCAGCCGATCGCGAAGGACGGCAGCGTCTGCTGCGGCGAGCCGAAGATCTTCTGGATGCCGGGGTAGTTCGAGAACTGATGCGTGAAGACGCCCAGCGCACCCGCATCCTTCAGCTTCTGCCACACCGTGCGCCCGCCGCTCATCGCGACGTTCAGCTGGTTCCACGAGAGCTGCATCGCGTTCTGCAGCGAGTCGACGCGCGCACGCTCGGCCGGCGTGCTGAACTCCGCCCACTGGCCCGGCGACCGGCAGCTGAGTCGCGGCACGCTCATCAGGAAGAACTTGCCACGGACATTCGGCAGCCAAGCATCGAACTCGGCGGGAGTCGTGATCCCTTCGGGATACGCGATCACTTCGCCCTCAGCCGGCCGGCGCATGCCGGGGCTGTACGCCAGCGCGTGCGCTTCGAGCGACCGGATGCGCGGGCTGATGAGGTCCACGTGCGTCACGCCACGCTTCCAGCCGAGCCAGGTGCCGTAGCGT
The DNA here is from genome assembly GCA_013822285.1 of Gemmatimonas sp. Classification (GTDB taxonomy): domain Bacteria; phylum Gemmatimonadota; class Gemmatimonadetes; order Gemmatimonadales; family Gemmatimonadaceae; genus Pseudogemmatithrix. The sequence goes on along the minus strand of PNKF01000002.1, from coordinate 5,014 downwards.
TCCTTGCGGGCCGTCACGCCCCACGACTGGTACTTCTGCACCAGCCAGTCCTGCGCGCGCTCGCTCTCCGGCGAGCCGGTGAGGCGCTGGCCGACGGGATCGAGGAACTGCTGCGCCAGCGTCATCGCCTGCGAGCGGTTCATGCCTTCGTCCCAGATGCGCTGGATGGTCGCATCGCTGGGCGGCGTGCGGCGGATGTAGCCCGGCACGGCGTCCACGTTGATCGGGTCGGCCATCGGATTGCGCGAGCCCATCGGCGGCCGGGCTTGGCCAGCCGGCGTCTGGGCAGACAGCAGTGGCGCGGCGAGCGCCACGAGCATCAATGCACGAGCGAACACGAACGTCTCCTTGCGAGTGTGGTTCACGACCTACGCTTACACCTTCACGCTGAGCCCATCGGCCAGCGAACTGCGATACGCCTTCCATGCGGGTACCAGTCCGACCAGCGTGCCCGCCAACACGACGAGCGCGAGGAAGATCCACTCGGTGCTGCCCAGTCCTGTCATGGTGAGCGCGAAGCCGTAGCGCGCCTCAACCGGACCTGCCGCAAGCGCCAAGCCGGCGTAGACGAGCACGACGCCGGCAATGGCGCCGCTGAGTGCCAAGAGGGCGGATTCACTCACCAGCAGTGCGACGATGCTCCGCGGTCCCGCGCCGATCGCGCGCAGCACGGCCATCTCGCGCCGGCGGCTCTCCAGCGACGCGTACAGTGCCACGCACATGCCAAGCAGCCCGACGAGCAGCGTGAAGAGGCTCACCAACCGCAGCGCCTGCTCGGCGTTGCCCACGACATCCCACAGCTGCGCAAGCGCGACGCCAGGGATGATCGCCGTGAGCGGTTCGCTGCGGTCTTCATTCATCTCGCGCTGGAGTTGCAGCGTCTCGAAGCGATTCTTGGTACCGAGCAGGAACGCGGTGATCGGCGGCTCGTCGTGCGTGTGCTGCGCCGGCGGACCCATCATGAGCCCGCCACCGCGCTCATTCTCGGCCGCGTGCATCTCCGTCAGGCCTTCGAGCGTGACGTACAGGGCGCGGTCGATGGGCGTCGCGGTACGCGCGATGATGCCCACGACCGTGAACGGATGCACTTCGTGCTCGGCGAAGCTCACCTCCGCCACGCCGTGCGCCAGGACAATCTCCGCACCGAGCGTGTAGCGCAGCCGCTGCGCGACTTCGTATCCGATGGCGACCTCGCGGTCGGTCGTCGGTGCGCGGCCGCTCGCGAAGGTCACGGTCTGATCGCGGAACCGATACCGCTCGAAGAACTCCGCGGTCGTGCCGATCACGCGGAAGCCGCGATGCGAGTCGCCCAGTGAGTAGGGAATCGTCCAGGCCACGGCAGGATGCGCCTTCCAGCGTTCGTACGTGTCCCAACTGATGCTGCCCGACGGCGTGGCCATGCCAAACACCGTGCTGAGCAGCACCTGGGTCGTGCCGCCACGGGCACCGACGATGAGGTCCGTGCCCTTGATGGTCCCGGCGAACGATTCGCGCACGCCGACGCGCAGATGCTCGATGCCGATCAGCAGTGCCACCGACAGGGCGATGCTGGCGATCGTGAGGAGCGAGATGGTGAGGCGCGCACGCAGGGAACGCCAAGCCAAGGAGACCAGGTACATCAGGCCGCCACCACGCTGCTCGACCGGTTCACCTGCGTCAAAGCGACCGTGCGTCCGAAGCGGGTGGCCAGGGCGAGGTCGTGACTGACGAACACCAGCGTGCTGCCAGCATTCTGGACTGAATCGAAGAGCAGTTCCAGGAATCGCTCGCGCCGATCGGAGTCGAGCGCCGAGGTCGGTTCGTCGCACACGATGAGCTCGGGTGCGCCCATCAGCGCGCGCGCGACGGCGACGCGTTGCTGTTGGCCGACGGAGAGGGCGGCGGTGGGGGCGTCGAGCAGGCCGTCGATCTCGAGGCCAGCGGCCAAGCGCGCCGCCTCGCGGTCCGCGTCGGTGCCGGCCAAGCGCTCGCGCCGTGCAGACGACAGCCGCACCGGAAGCGTGATGTTCTCCCGCACCGAGAGGTACGGAATCAAGTTGAACATCTGGAACACGTAGCCGATGTGCGCGGCACGAAAGCGATCCCGCTGCGCGGAGCCCAACGCACCAAGGTCGGTCCCGAGCACCTGCACGCGGCCTGAGGTCGGCGCGAGCACGCCGGCAATCAAGCCGAGCAAGGTCGTCTTGCCGCTGCCGCTGGGCCCGTGGAGGAAGAGTCGCTCGCCACGGGCAATGTGCAGCGCGGGAATGTCGAGAACGTTCGCGCTGCCACGATACGCGAAGCGAACCTCGTGGAGGGCGACGGCCGGTTCGGTCACCGGCCGGTGTACGGCGACATCGAGAGCCCTTCGATCGTGTAGCCCACGGAGCCGTAGGGCGAATCGTAGTTCACGATGCGCAGCGTGCCTTCCATCCACACGGCATCGAACAGCGCGAGCTTGATGGAGCGTCCGCCCTGCATCGTCACGAAGGCCATCTGGTTCGGCGGCGGCGGCGGCGTGTGCACGCAGGCACCGTAATACGGCACGAGCAGGAACTCGGCGCCGTCCTCCTGCGCGTCGTCGAGCGGCACCACGAAGCCCGGAATGCGCACGCGCTGGCCATCGAGGCGCTTCAACGAGTCCGGCGCGACGCGCGTGTCTGGATTCATCTGACCCAGCAGGCGCCAGTCGATCGAGACTGCGGCGCGCTGCGCGGCGGCGGGGCGCTGCTGTGCCGCTGCCGTCATCGCGGAGAGCGAGAGAGCGGCGAGCCCCACGCTGGCGGCCACGAGGCCGGTGCGCAGGCGCAAGGAGGACATCACGAAAAAGGTGTGCATCAGCGAGTCACCGTGAATTCGGTAATCAGTTCCGTGCGATCCCACTGCAGCGCAAGGATGCCGCGACCATTCTCCTCGCGCACGCTGATGGTGAACGCCTCGACTTCGCGATCCAGTGCGCGGGCGCGGAGCGGAATGCGGCCCAAGTCCCGGGCCTGGTTGTACTGCTGGCCGTTCTGGCCAGTCTGGCGATTGATGATGAGCGTCCCGCCGTTGGCGTCCGGGATCGAATACAGCGTGTATTCCCCTGCCGGCACCACGAGATCGCCGAATCGCAGCTCGCGGTCCGTCTTGAAATGCGTCGCGCGGTTGGCGCCCGTCCGCCACAGCTGCCCGTAGCGCACCAGCGCGCCCCAGATCTCGCGGCCGCGTTTCATCGGGACACCGTAGTCCAGCGTGATGGTAGCGCCCAGCACGGTCGACGCACCGCCGCCACGACCCGACAGCTCGCCAATGCCGCGACCCGCCGCATCGCGCGCCGCGAAGTCGCGGGCCAACGCGTCCACATCGCTGTCGCCCCGGCGGAGGACAATGAGGGCGCGCGTCGTCGCGCCGGCGTCCAAGGTGCGGATCGACCCATCCGCCAGAACCGTGAGGCGCATCGTGCCGCGCGTCGGATGCGTGACGGTGGCCGAGTCGCGGCCGATCAGCGCCAGCGGAAACGCCGAGATGCGCTGGCCAGTGAGCATGGGCGCGGCATACTGCGTCTGATTGTTCCGGCGCATCCGCTGCAGCGCCACCTCGAAGGGCCAGTGCACGAGATCGATGAACGGCAGCCAGTCAGCCGGTGCCGCAATCACGCGCTCGCCCTGCGGGTTGCTTGCGAGGGCGATGGCCAGCGAATCGCCCCGCTTGGTATAGGTCGTGATGCGTTCTTCTGCGCCCGTCGCGGGATTGATTTCACGCACCGTGAGTGCGGTCAGGTTGCCCGCGGCGTCGAACTGCGCGCGGTGGCGCTGCAGCGTGGTGCGCGGCGAGCGGGTCAGCACCTCCGCCACCAGCGTATTGCCGTTGCGGACCATCTTCTCGACGGAGACGGTGTCCACGCCGAGCAGAGCGGTCAGCGTCGCGGGCGCCTGCGCGGAGAGGGTGACCGGCAGCGCGACGAGCAGGGAAAGGGACAGGAGTCGCATACTATGAATTCTACGCCTGAAGGGCCTCGGACGTTGCTCCGGGAACCCCTGACATGCTCGACCGCACGCTGCGGACGAAGTTCAGCCGGGAATAGGCTCCAAAGCTCCAGCGACCGGTGGCGTCCTCGGGGCCAAGAACTTCGTCACGCACGGCCGCGTCGTCCCAGCCGCGTCGCACGAGCGCCTCGATGCGTACGACCATCTCCTCGATCCAGTTCGCCTTCGCCAGCAGCTGTTCCGAGGGGCTGGCCAACAGCCCGCGATGCGCGCAGAAGAATCGACTCGGCTGCCATGACGCCACCTCGCGAAGCACGGCGATCTGCCCCCGCACATCCTCATCGTAGTGGGCAATCCGCAGCTTCACGCCGATGAAGAGATCGCCACCGAACACCGTGCCGCGCTCGGCGTCCCACACGACATGATGGTCCGCGGAGTGGCCTGGCGCGGCCCGCAGTCGCAGGGCGCTGTTCGGCGTGAACGGCGGAAGCGCGCGCTCGAGACGCCGCCGTGAGCCCCAGATCAGGCGGCGGTACCAGCCCACGTGCTCCGCGGCGCGCATCGCGGACTCGGTCGCGGCCGCGCAGAGCACCCCGAGGCCGAGATCGAGTAGTGCCGGCACGCCGCCGCTGTGATCCTCGTGCGCGTGCGTCAGCATGACGCCGGCGACTGGATGTGCGCGGACATACCGAGCGAGCTCGGCGGCCGCCATCGGGTAACCCGCGTCGATCAGCGTGTCGCGCGTGATGAACACGCTCACGCCATAGCCGACGAGTCGACTCGTCCAGGACGTCAGTCGGAGTTCACGCACGTCGCCGTGCTCGAGACACTGGAGCATTCTGCATCAAAGCTAGTGGCCGAAACGGCCTAGGCCGCGATTGCCGAGCGGCGTGCCACGGAGTACCTTTCAGGGAATCGAAAAGACCATTCCGGCGCCCGGCCTTCGCAGGTCGGGCGTCGGGTCTTTTTTCCTCCCCCCGCTCCATCCTTTTCCCGAGGGCTGCGCCGTGATCGAGGCGCTCAAGCAGAAGCTCACCGACGAAGCCGAAAAGCTCCGTTTTGAGCTG
>PNKF01000001.1 GCA_013822285.1 Gemmatimonas sp. | reverse complement strand
CCTAGGTCATCCACGGCAGGGCACCTGACCGTAGCGCGAGACACGGGCCACGGTCAGATGCGAAATCCGGGAGAGATCTGCCGACGCAGCAGCGCGGCGTCTCAGTTACCGCCCGCGCCGAATTGAATGACCCCCTACCTTCTGCAGCCCACGGTGGTGATGGAGTCGGTTCCTTCAACCGGTTGCCCGCCGACAGTCCGCGCCTTGAGAAATGCGGTGGTCGCGCCGCAGACGAGCCCGGTACGCTCCGTGAGAAAGTGCAGTACCATGTCGAGGTCCCCGTCCCCATCCACATCTTCGAGAGAAGAGCGGAGAGGAACAGCCTCCGTACCCTCCGCGCCAAAGCGCACCGAGGTCAGCTCAACGCCGGCCGCACTGAAGACCGGCGACGAGAGAATGGCGACCGGAATTACCCCTCTGGAACTGGGGTTGACGCTATTGGCCGATGCCCCAGGCTTGATGTCAATTTCGACCTGCGAATAGACCGGCGACACGGTGAGAGTGAGCGGGAAGCCGGCGGCCGTCAGGTCCACCGACGTGTTGTTGCCCGCGTTGTCCGTCATGCTCAAGGACCGCGCCTCCCAGACGCCCGCCTCGGCGAACTGCGGCACTTGCGACGTCCCCGCGAACGTGCCGCTCAACGTCGTGCCGGATGCCAGCCCCGGCGTTCCGAATACCTGGATGAGCTGGGAACCCGAGGGGCTGAAGAAGGTCACCAACCACTGCTGCACGCCGGCGACGTCATCGGACAGCGTGGCGGTGACGCTGATCGACGCGGGACCCGCCGTAACGTCCACCGCGGCCGGGCTCGACGCGACGCTCACGAGCGTCGGCGGCGTCACGTCCTCAACGCCCGTCTCAGCCGCAGCGCCTCGCTGACTGAAGGCAGCGTTAGGCGCGACCAGTCTCCCACTGTCACCTACCTCGGTGCAACCGGCGGCTACCGCCAAACCCACCAGGTTCCACACTACGGAACGCGCGATCCCTTCTCGGAAACGCATTGCAACACCCCTCCCGCTCAATGAAAGGCCATGGCGCACGACTTCTGGATGCCAGTCGCGAAGCTCGCGTCATCCTAACGAGTGCGCCATAGGTCAATTGGCCAATACGGGGTCGAGGGCCATCACAGAGAGATTCTAAGAAGTAGGATCGTGCCAATCCTTCGCGAATAGATGGGGATGAAACGGCACCGGTCAGCTGGGCGGCGGAAGAATCAGCGATGAGGGCGAGCTTATAAGAGTCGAAGAAAAAAGGGGGCGAGCCAAATAGTCGGCTCGCCCCGCTTTCAGCTTACAGCTTAGAGCCTACAGCTGCCTTCTTACCAGCGGTAGTGCGCGAACGCCTTATTGGCCTCGGCCATGCGATGCGTATCGTCCTTCTTCTTGATCGCATTGCCTTCACCCTTCGCGGCGGCGAGCACTTCGGCGGCCAGCTTCTCGGCCATCGACTTCTCGTTGCGCTCGCGCGAGTAGAGGATCAACCAGCGCATCGCCAGCGCGGTGCGGCGGTCCGGACGGACTTCGACGGGCACCTGGTAGGTGGCGCCACCGACGCGGCGGGACTTCACCTCGACGACCGGCTTGAGGTTGGTCAGCGCCTGCTTGAAGACCTGCACGCCCGGCTGCTGCGCCTTGGCTTCGACGACGTCCATCGCGCCGTAGAAGATGCGCTCGGCGGTGGACTTCTTGCCCTGGTACATCAGGACGTTGATGAACTTGCTGACAGTCTGGCTGTCGTAGCGCGCATCCGGGAGGATGGTGCGCTTCACGGCACTCTTACGGCGGCTCATTACTTCTTACCTCCAGCCGGGGCACCCGCCTTCGGCTTCTTGGTCCCGTACTTGGAGCGGCTCTTGTTGCGCCCGTTGACGCCGGAGGCGTCGAGCTTGCCGCGCACGATGTGGTAACGCACACCCGGAAGGTCCTTCACACGGCCACCGCGGATGAGCACGATCGAGTGCTCCTGCAGGTTGTGGCCTTCGCCCGGGATGTAGGCAGTGACTTCGAAGCCGTTCACGAGACGGACACGCGCAACCTTGCGCAGCGCCGAGTTCGGCTTCTTGGGGGTGGTGGTGTACACGCGCGTGCACACGCCACGCTTGAACGGATTCTCCTTCAGAGCCGGCGCCTTGTCCTTCTTGACGACTTCCTTGCGGCTCTGCCGGACCAACTGATTGATCGTCGGCATCTTACCCTGAGGTGTTCGGACTTCTGTAGCTACGTGGATCGCCCGGACGGGCGGCACGGAACAGAGCCTTAGAAGCTAGCCCGCCAAGGGTCGGGGGTCAACCTTACGGCTAGGGCGATGCGCCGGGACGGCATAGCTTTCTCGACTGAATCGTCGGACGCGGTCCATCCGTACCAAGGGCAGCCGAGCAGCATTCGGCAGCCGCCTCGCCCTTCCCCCGCCCCGTTTGCCCTCCCGATGCCCACCCGTCGATCCATGTCGCTGCGCGCCGTCGTCCAGCGGGTCGCCCTGCCCCTCGCCCTGGTCGCTTCTGGCGCCGAGGCGCAGTCGACGCGCCAGGATACGCTGCCGCGACCCGCACTTCGCGTGCTGCGCATCGCCGAGCCGGTGACGATCGACGGCCGCCTCGACGAGGCGCTCTGGCGACGCGCAGAGGCCGCCACGAACTGGGTGCAGCAGTTCCCGAATGCCCTGCAGCCGGAATCGCAGCGCTCGGAAGCGCGCGTGTTGGTGGACGACAACAACCTGTACGTCGGCTTCCGGATGTACGACACGGCGCCGGACTCAGTCGGCATGCAGCTGGCCCGCCGCGACGTGGGCGACACCTTCACGGACTGGGTCTGGGTCGCTTTCGATTCCTACGGCGATCGGCGCACCGCTTTTGCCTTTGGCGTGAGCCCTCGCGGCGCGCAGCGCGACGGCTACGCGTTCAACGACACCGACTTCGACCCGCAGTGGGATGCCGTCTGGCAGTCTGCCGCACAGGTGGATTCACTCGGATGGACGGCGGAGCTGCGGATTCCGCTGTCGCAACTGCGCTATACGGCCGGCGATTCCACGCGCACCTGGGGGCTGCAGTTCCTGCGCATGCTCGCGCGGCGCGGTGAGGAAGCGCTGTGGAGTCCACGCGACCCCACGCTGCCAGGCGACGTCTCGCGCTACGGCGTCCTCACGGGCCTCGGTGCGCTCGAGGGCCGCGTGCCCGTCGAGGCCATTCCCTACGTGCGTTCGCAGCTCAACACGCAACCGGTCGAACCGGGCAATCCCTTCGCGCGCACTCGCGAGGGAGAAGCCGCCGTGGGTCTCGACCTGCGCGTGCGGCTGCCGAAGTCACTGACGCTGAGCGCGACGGTCAATCCGGACTTCGGGCAGGTCGAGGCCGATCCCGCCGTCGTGAACCTGTCGGCCTTCGAGGTGTTCTTCCCGGAGCGGCGGCCGTTCTTCCTCGAGAACTTCGACACCTTCCGCTTCGGCGGCACGACGACGTTCAACGACAACAACGCGCCGAACTTCTTCTACACGCGGCGCATCGGCCGCGCGCCGCAGCGCGGCCTGCCGGGCGACTTCACCGACATCCCGTCGCAGACGCCGATCCTGGGCGCGTTCAAGTTGAGCGGCACCACACCCGGTGGATGGGCAATCGGCGTGCTGAACGCGACGACGCCGCGCGAGACGGGCCGCTATCAGCGGCCGGACCTCTCGATCAAGCGCGATGCAGTGGAGCCGCTCACGAACTCGCAGGTGACGCGCGTGCGGCGCTTGCTCCGCGGCGGCTACACGACGATCGGCGGCTTCAACAGCTGGGTCGAGCGCTCGCTCGGCGACTCCGCGCTCGCCGCCGCGCTGCCGCAGCGCGCGCTGGTGAGCGGCATCGACTTCGAGCACGCCTGGGGCGACCGCGACTGGACGATCTCGGGCGTGGCCTCACGCTCGCAGGTCTGGGGCGAGGCACCGGCGATCCTCCGTCTGCAGCGCGCGAACTACCGTGCCTACCAACGTCCGGACGCCGGGCACCTCGCCGTCGACTCCGCGCGTACCACGCTCAATGGCGGCTATTACGCGCTCTCGGTCGCGAAGACGTCCGGCCGCCTGACGGGCTCGGTGACGGCCGAGCGTTGGATCCCGGCTTCGAGAGCAATGACCTTGGCTTCCAGACGCGTTCGGACGCGCGCTCGGTGAGCACGGGCCTGTTCTACCGCCAACCCGTGCAGACGCGCCTGTTCCAGAGCTGGGGCCTCGGTGTGTTCAGCACCGTGGCGGCGACGACGGCGGGCGAGAACCTCGAGCGTCGCATCGCGACCTTCAGCGAGGCGCAGTTCCGCAACTTCTGGTCGGTGAACCTCGAAGCGAACCTGGAGACCGGGCGCTTCAACGATCGTCTCCTGCGCGGCGGCCCGCTGGCGGCGCGCCCAGTGTCATCGCGCATCGAGTTCGGCGTCGAGTCCGACTCGCGCAAGCCGCTGATCATGGAAGCAGGCGTCGAACTGTTCGTCGACCGGGCCGGCAGCCGAGCCCGAGGCGTCGGTCTCGAGATCGACTGGCGGCCCAGCTCGGCGCTGCGCCTGCGCGTCGAACCGGAATACGCATGGAACGACATCGTTGACCAGTACGTGACCGCACGCGACGATCCGCTGGCGACGGCGACCTTCGGCCGCCGCTACGTCTTCGCTGATGTGACGCAACGCGAGGCGCGGCTCAACACGCGGCTCGATTGGACGTTCTCGCCGTACGTGTCGTTGCAGCTCTTTCTCCAGCCCTTCGCCTCGGCCGGCCGCTTTGCGCGCTACAAGGAGTTCACCACGCCGCGGCGTTTCGACTTCGACGTGTACGGCGTTGACCGCGGTACCGTGACGCGCGATGGCAGCGATGTGACGATCGATCCTGACGGCGCGGGCCCGGCGGCGGCGTTCAGCTTCGGCGAGCGCGACTACACGGCACGCGAGCTGCGGGGCAACGCGGTGCTGCGCTGGGAGCTGCGGCCCGGCTCGACGGTGTTCTTCGTCTGGCAGCAGCAACGCGAGGGCTTCGTCGATGGGCGTGCCGACTTGGACGTGGGTGGTCAACTGGGCACGCTGACAGGTGCGCCGTCGCGGAACGTGTTCTTGGTGAAGCTCGCTTGGTGGCTCGGGCGCTGAGCCGCCGGTGAACTTCCCGGCGGACCGCGCGGTATACTCTAGAATGCGCTTCCGCCGCTGGATTCCTCTCGCCCTGGCCATCGCCGCCCTCGGTTGCAACGAGGGCCTGCCGACCTCGCCATCGACGCCGTCGGTGTTGGAGCCGGGTGTCGCCGTCACGCTGAACGGCGCACAGGGTTCGCAGCGCACGTATCGCCTGACGGTGCCCGAAGGCGTCGGCAAGCTGCGACTCTTGATGGGCGGATTCGGCGGCGATGCGGACCTTGTGGTGCGCTACGGCGCCGCGCCGACGTCCACCGAGTACGACTGCGTCTCGCAATCGGAGTTTGCGGTCGAGGAGTGCATCTTCGAGGCGCCATCGCCCGGCATTTGGTTCGTGGTGGTGGTCGGGTACACCGCATTCACCAACGCTGAACTGAGCGCGGAGTTCTTCGAGCAGGTGGGGGAGCGCGAGGTCAGCTCCGGCGTGGCGCTGACTGGCTTGAGCGGGAGCTCCGGCGGCTTCGAGATGTTCCGCATCAACGTGCCGAACGATGCGGATTCCCTGGTGGTGACGCTCGACGCGACGGGCGACCCCGACCTGTACCTCGAGTTCGAGCTGTATCCGCTCTTGAACAGCTACCGTTGCGCCTCCTTCACCGAGACGGGATCGGAGCGCTGCGTGATCCGGCGGCCGGATGCCGGCGACTGGATCATTCGGGTGGACGCGTATCTCGATTTTTCGGCCGGATCGCTGACGGCGACGGTCTACCCCGCCGCGGCGCCGTAGAGCGTCCTCGCGCGCAGGAGTCGGGCGGCAGGCCCTACATCCCCACCAGCGTGTCCACCGGCAGCGCGTCCTGCGCGCGCACCCGCTGCTCGTAGGCACCACAGAGATGGGCGATGCCGTTGGCGTAATACGAGATCAGCTCGCGCCCACGCGGCAGGATCACGAAATCGCTGCCCTCGCGATGCAGCACCCGGCGCATGCGCAGCATGCGGAACGCACGCTCGAAGGTCTCGGCGGCTTCGCGCTGCGGCTCGACGACCTCGGCCCCCTGCGCAATCAACACGTCGCGCAGCTCCTCGATGCGTGCGAAGAGTGCCTGCTCGGGGACGATCTCGCGGTCGAAGGTCTGCAGCGCGGCACAGACCATTGGCACGGCAGTCACGGGCATGACAGCACCGATGCGCTGCATGAGGTCGTCGCAGAAGCGCTGCACTTCGGCGAAGCGTTCGTGACGCTCGCGCTGGAAGAGCGCTGCGCCGTTTTCGGCGACCTGCGTGAGCCACGGCGCGAGCGGGATCGGCTCGCCCACCACCACCGCCGCGCGCCCGTAGCGCTTCCAGCGACCTGTGCCCATGCGCCCGAAGCTACCGACGGCAAAGTTGAGGACTTCGCGCAGTTGCGCGAGGCGTGACGGGGCCGGCGTGCCCTCGCTGGTCCGTAGTTCCCGCAGCAACGAACGGTCCTCGAGGACGCGATCGTAGTTCAGCCCCACCGGCACGACGTACATGCGCTCGGCGAAGCCCGGCTCGCGCGCGGTGCCGATCATGTAGTCGAGCATGCCGATCTTCGCCGGACGCAGGCGACCGTCGCGCGAGAGTCCGCCCTCGGGGAACAGACCCTGCGTCACGCCGTTGCGCGTGATGAGCTGCACATAGCGCTCGAGCACCGCGTGGTACAGCGGCTCGCGATAGCGGCGGCGAATGAAGTACGAGCCGAACGACTTGAACAGGTACTCGAGCGGAAACACCCGCGCCCACTCGCCGACGGCATACGAGATGGCCACTTGGCCGGCGAGTCCGTACGACGCGAGCACGTAGTCCGCATTGCTGCGGTGGTTCATCACGTAGATGACGATGCTCTCGCGCGGCAGGGCCTCGAAGGCCTTGGGGTCGCGGATGCGGATGGACGTCTTGTAGAACAGTCCGAGTGCCGCCTTGGAGATGGCGTAGCCGAACTGGTAGTACATGAACAGGTTGAAGCTGGGGACGATCTCGTCGAGATAGGTCTCGACGCGACGCCACACCTGGGCGCGCGGGACGCCGTGCTCGGCCGCATGCGCGGTCACCGCCTCGGCGATGCGCTCGTCGGCGAGCAGCGACTGCACGATGTAGCGCTTGCCCGTGAGCTTGAAGCGATCGATGCGCGCGCGGAAGCGCAGGATGGCGCGTCGCGCGAGTCGCGCCGTCCAGCGGCGCCAGAGCCAGAGCGCCGCCGCGCCGAGCACAACGACGACGGCGAGCGGGACGGCCCATGGCGGCAAATAGAGATCGCGCATCGGCCACAAACGTCCCGGTTGAGAGGAACCGAGTCAAGCCACGCCGTCCGAGCCGCGCTCAGCGTGTCGGACGCACAACGCCCCCGTCGCCGATGTGTCGGCGACGGGGGCGTGTGTTCCGCCAGACCGATCAGTTCTTCGGCAGGATGACCGTGTCGATCACATGGATGACGCCGTTCGACGCCTGCACATCCGGCGTGACGACCGTCGCCTCGTTGATCTTCACCTTGCCGTCCACGACGCGGATGCTGATTGCCGAGCCCTGCACCGTGTTGGCCGACGTGAGGTTCACGACATCCTTGGCCTCGACCTTGCCGGCGACCACGTGATAGGTGAGGATCGAGCGGAGGCGCGGGATGTCATTGAGCAGCGCCTGCACGGTGCCCGCCGGCAGCTTGGCGAACGCCGCATCGGTCGGCGCGAACACCGTGAACGGACCCGGGCCCTTCAGCGTCTCGACGAGACCTGCGGCCTGCAGGGCTGCGGCCAGCGTGGTGAACGAGCCGGCCTCCACGGCGACGGTGACGATGTCCTTGTTTGCCGCGGCCGTCGGGCCGTTGGCGGTGTGGCCCGCATGCTGCGCGGATGCGACGGTGCTGCCGAGGACGAGCGCGAGCGCGGCGATGGTGAATCGCATGACGACTACTCCTGATCGTGTGGATGAGCGATGTGCGCGATCGCGAGTGCGACGCGCGAGTGCCCTGTAAACACGAGCGGCGCGGCGTGGTTCCGTTAGTTCTTGATTAGCGCTGGACGATGCCTGCGAGGGTCCGGAACCGGTCCACCAATCACTCGCAGTTCGTCACACGTCGATGACGAGCCGCAGCGTTTCGCCGCGCGGCAGCGCCTCCCACTCGGCGATCAGCGCATCGCGCCGCATGCGTATCGCGCGCAGCGTGACCTCTTCGAGTGCGCGTGGCGCGGTGAGTCCGGCGTCAGCGAGTTTCGCACTCAATTGCGCGTTGAACTCCTCCGCGCTCATCATCGTGTCTCCTGGCGCCGTGGTCCCGCGCTCGACATCGAGCAGGCCGACCAACGTCTCGGCCCATAACGCCTCAGCGCCTAGCGGACCGCGCGGATACGGCGGCAGGAAATCGTCGAAGTCCCAGCCCTGCGCGACGAGCCCATAGAACGCGTGCCGCAGCCCCGTGATGGTCTCGAGCGCATAGTGCGTGAGATCGTGCGCGGCGAAGAAGGCCGCGTGGCGTTCCTGCCGTTGCCAGGTGCGCGAGCCGTCCGCGCGCTCGAGCGTGAACGCCGTGCGGCCGTCGCTGTGCTTTTTGAGCAGGAGGGTGAGCACGGGAAGAATATACTTCCTGTATGACACCTTCCCCCCGCTTCGCGCGGCGCGCGTACACCGCCGCGGCGATCTACGGCATCATCGCGCTGGCCCCGCAGTACTTCCTCGAGCAGCAGGTGAATCGCGACTTCCCGCCGGCCATCACGCATCCCGAGTACTTCTACGGCTTCGTCGGCCTGGCACTGGTGTGGCAGTTCGCATTCCTCTTGATCGCGCGGGATCCGGTGCGCTTTCGGCCGTTGATGCCGGTGACCTGGCTGGAGAAGTTGAGCTTCGGCGGCGCGGCGGTGGTGCTGCTCGCGCTGGATCGCATCCCGATGGCGGTGTTCGTGCTGGGCATGATCGACCTTGCCCTTGGCGCGCTCTTCGTCGTCGCCTGGCTCAAGACGCCGCGCGGCGCGCCTTGATATCGGCGAGCGCGGCGCGCGCACCGTCGGCTTCGCGCGATCCCGGGAAGCCGTCGATCAGCCGGCGCAGCTCGACCATCGCGCGCCCGTCGTCCTTGAGCGGCCCGAGATAGAGGTCGACGATCTTCTGCTGCACGTAGCGGCGCGAGTCGGGCGTGCCGGCGCCGAGTGCGCGTGCGCGGAGGAATCGCTCCAGCGCCGCCTCGGGATCGTGGCGGAGCCGCAGATGAAAGTCCGCGGCGCGCACAATGGTGAGCATGCTGTCCGGATGCTCCGCGACGGCCTGCTCCCATGCGGCCGCGGCGCCCTCGAGGTCTCCCTTGATCTCCAAGGCCTCGATATGCGAGAACGTCGGCGTGTACTTCGTGGTGTCGCCGCTGGGCGAGTACACGGACGTGACGAGCTGGGCGCCGGCGCCGAAGGCCGTGCGCGCAATCGTCCGACCGATGAAGTAGCCGACCGCTCCACCGGCGGGCAGGACGAGGATGTTCCCGGGCAGATAGCCCTTCACCTGCAGCAGGACGGTGAAGAACAGGCTGAGCACGGCCGTGATCAGGCCGTGCAAGGTGCCGTCGGTGGTGAACTTCGCCGCGGCGTTGTCGCTGGGATTGTCGTGCGAATAGGCCACGCCCAATGTTGCGGCGAGGCGTGTCCGAACAGCAAGAGCGATCTAGGGAATCGGTAGCGGATACTGCTCAGCGCTGCGCCATGGCAGCGACGGCCACCAGCGGTCGACGGAGGCGCCGTCACCCGGCGACCACTGCGCGCCGGGGCGGAGCACCGCGATCGGCTGCGCCTGCTGGGCCGCCGCGACAATCGTGCGCTCGATCGGCTCGGTCCAGCCATGGAATGCCAGGTCGAACGTGCCCCAATGCACGGGCAGGAACACCGCAGCACCCGCCTCGCGGGCGGCGCGCACCGCCGCTTCCGGTCCGATGTGCACATCCGGCCAAGCCTGCGAGTAGGCACCGATCTCGATCATCGCCGCATCAAAAGGCCCGAGGGCCGCGCCGACCGCAGCGAAGCCGCCGAAGTAGGACGAGTCTCCGGCGTAGTAGAACCGCCGCTGAGCGCCGATCAGCGCGAAGCCGCACCACAGCGCGCGATCGCGATCGCCGAAGTGCCAGGCCCGACCGCTGAAATGCCGCGCCGGCGTCGCGACGATCCGCAGGCCGCCGATGCGCGCGTCTTCCCACCAGTCCAGCTCCTGGACCTGCGCGGCAGGTACGCGCCAGCGCGCAAGGTGTGCGCCGAGCCCGCGGGGCACGATGAATCGCAGTCCCCGAGCGGCCAACTGCCTCACGGCGGCTGCATCGAGGTGGTCGTAGTGATCATGCGACAGGAGCACGGCATCGATCGACGGCAGTACGTCGAGCGGCAACGGGGCGGCGTGAAAACGGCGCGGACCGATAGAGCCAAACGGCGACGCGCGTTCGGCCCACACGGGGTCGATCAAGACGCGCAGGCCCTCGATCTCCACGATGCTGCTCGAGTGCCCGAGCCACGTGACGCGGAGGCCATCGACGGGTGCGACACGGAAATCGTCGGCGCTGCGCGAGACGATGGGAACCGGCGCCTGTGGGCGGGTGACCGCGCCACGCTCCGTCCAGAGTGCCTTCAGCACCTGCAGGACGTTCGGCTGCCGACTCGGCGGCGTGTTGAGATAGCGGCCGCGCGCATCGCGGCGGGACGCGAGATGAGTCATGCAGTCGAGCTCATGGATGCGCAATCAATCGCAGCCGTGGATATTTCGTTCGCTCCCACCCCTCTCGCTGCCATAGTGCCGACCTCCTCCTGCAACGCTCGGCTCGCGCGTATCGCGAGCCACATCTCGTGCTGGGTCTTCATGCTCGGCGCGTCAGCCTGCCGGGCGACCGGCCCGGAGGCGCCGTCGCCGGCACCGCAGGCCCAGTTGGCGTACGCCGTGGTCGGCAGCGACACCTTGCGCCTGCATCACTTCGGCGCGCCTCGAGCGGACAGCGCGAACCGCCCTGCCGTGCTGCTGCTGCACGGCGGCGGTTGGTCGGCGGGGGAACCCAGCTGGGTGTATTCGGCGGCCTCGGCCTTTGCCGCCGGTGGATTCGAAGCCTTCGCCGTGCAGTATCGGTTGAGCGAAGGCTCGACGACGCCGCTGGAGGCCATTGCCGACGTCTGCGCCGCGCTGCGATGGACGCGCCTCCATGCCGATTCGCTCCGCGTCGATGCGTCGCGCGTCGCGCTCTACGGCGTCTCGGCCGGTGGGCATCTCGCGGCGAGCACCGTGACGATCGGATGCCCTGAGGCGATCGACGAACCCGGGGCCGACGCGCTGCTCTTGCTCTCGCCGGCCGTGGACGTCGAGGGCGATGCGCACTTCGGGCGGCTGCTGCAGGGCCGAGCGTCCGCGCGCGAGGTGTCGCCGGCGGCCAACGGGCGTGCGGGCCTGCCGCCGACGGTGCTCGTGCAAGGCGCGGAAGATTCCTTGACGCCGCTGCGTGGAGCGCAGCGCTTCTGCCTGCTCATCGCCGCGCAGCGGCAGACCTGTGACCTGCGTGTCTACGATGGGCTCGGCCATCTGCTCGGCCGCAACCTCGGGGACCAGGAGAACGCGGCCGATCCGGACCCCGCCGCGCGCGCCGACGCGCTGCGGCACCAGCTGCGCTTCCTGCAGCGCCTGTGGCTCGCTGACTCGGCGCGGGCACCGCAGCCGCAGTGACGGATTAGTTTCTCGCCATGGCTGCCCTCGTCGATGTGCTGGTTGTCGCCGCCACCGCGCGTGAACTCGCGGACGACCTTGCATGCCCAACGCTGCTCTGTGGCGTGGGCCCTGTCGATGCCGCCGCACACGTCGCGGCCGCGTTGGCCGATATGCGCCCGTCCGCGATCCTGCACGTGGGCATCGCAGGTGCACGGCGCGCGAGCGCACTCGGACCGGCGCAGCTCGTGATCGGGAGCGCGGCTCGGTACACCGACCTGCAGGTACCGGCGAAGTTCGCGCCGCAGGAGCTCAGGCCTGACGAACGCCTGCTCGCCGCGGTCCGTGCGACGCTGCCACAGGCGCCCGTGCTGCCCATTGCGACGGTCGCGCGGGTCGGGGCGAGCGTCGGTTGCGACGTCGAAGCGATGGAGGGTTTCGCGGTGCTTCGAGCCGCACAGCTTGCCGGCGTGCCGGCCATCGAAGTGCGCGCCATCTCCAATGAGATCGAAGAGCGCGACCGCAGCCGTTGGCACTTCGACCACGCCTTCGCGGCGATCACCGCGGCGACGCCGCGCCTCGTGGAGGCGATTGCCGCATGCGTACGCTGACCTTCGGCTATTCGCCCTGCCCCAACGACACCTTTGCGTTCCACGCGTTGGCGCACGGCCTGATCGACGCGCCATTTCGCATCGAGCCCGTGCTGCTCGACATCGAGGAGCTCAATCGCCGTGCACATGACGGCGCCTTCGATCTCACCAAACTGAGCGTCGGCGCATTTGCGGCGGTGGGCGATCGCTACACGATGCTGCGCAGCGGCGCCGCGTTGGGGCACGGTGTCGGCCCGTTGGTGGTCACGCGCAGCGCGATGACGCTGGCCGAGGCGGTGCGCGGCCGCGTGGCGATCCCGGGTAAGGAAACGACGGCCTTCCGCCTGCTGCGGCTCGCCGCGCCGCAGCTGCGCGACACCGTCGAGCTCCGCTACGACAAGATCCTGCGCGCCGTCGCCAGCGGCGAGGTGGATGCGGGACTGATCATCCACGAGAGCCGCTTCACGTATCACGAGCACGGCCTGCACAAGGCGCAGGACTTGGGCGAGTGGTGGGAGCGCGAGACCTCGCTGCCCGTACCGCTGGCTGGCATCTGCGCGCGCGCAGGCCTCGATGCCGAGACGCGAGCCGCCGCCGAGCGCGCGATTCGCGCGAGCGTGCAGTATGCGTTCGACCATCCGCAGGCGAGCGCCGAGTACGTGCGGCAGCATGCGCAGGAGATGAGCGCTGAGGTCTGCGCGCAGCACATCAAGCTGTACGTGAACGAATGGTCGCTGGATGTCGGCGACGCCGGCTTGCAGGCGATCCAGCGACTGGTGGCGGCCGGTGCCTGAGCAGGTCGGGCGCCTCGAGGCGATCTGGCAGAAGCGCGCCCATCGCGGCACGATGGACGCCCTCGACGTGGGCGAGCTGATCGCCGGCGAAGGCTTGGCCGGCAGCGTCGGCAAGAGCCGGCGACGGCAAGTGACGATCATCGAGCGTGAGGTGTGGGATCGCGTGCAGGAGGAGTTGCAGGCGGCGATTCCCTACGCCGCGCGCCGCGCGAACCTGATGATCAGCGGCATCCGACTCGAAGAGACGCGCGACCGCGTGCTGCGCATCGGTGCGACGCTCGTGAAGATCGGCGGACCTACGACGCCCTGCGAGCGGATGGACGAGGCCTGCGAGGGCCTACGCGCGAAGCTCGCGCCGCACTGGGGCGGCGGGGCCTTTGCCCAGGTGATCCTTGGCGGGATGCTGCGCGTCGGCGACGAAGTGCGGTGGGAGGCCTGATGCTGACCTTCGACAATCGCTTCGTGCGCGAACTCCCCGGCGATCCGCTCGAGTCCAACGAGCGTCGCCAGGTGCTTGGCGCCGCGTGGAGCGCCGTGCGCCCCACGGCCGTCGCGAAGCCGACCCTCCTCGCCCATGCCCGCGAAGTCGCCGAGCTCGTGGGCTTCGGGCCCAGCGACCACGAGTCGCAGCGCTTCGCCGAAGTGTTCGGTGGCAATGCGTTGCTCACGGGCATGCAACCGTATGCGATGTGCTACGGCGGCCACCAGTTCGGGAACTGGGCGGGCCAGCTCGGCGATGGACGTGCGATGTCGCTCGGTGAGGTGGTGAACGCTCGCGGGGAGCGCTGGGAGCTGCAGCTCAAGGGCGCGGGTCCCACGCCATACTCGCGCACGGCCGACGGCCGCGCGGTGCTGCGCTCGAGCATCCGCGAGTTTCTCTGCTCCGAGGCCATGCATCACCTCGGCGTGCCGACGACGCGCGCCCTGAGTGTGGTCACGACGGGCGAGCCCGTGCTGCGCGACATGTTCTACGACGGCAATCCGCAATTGGAGCCCGGCGCCGTCGTCTGCCGCGTGGCGCCGAGCTTCATTCGCTTCGGCAACTTCGAGATCGCGACGGCGCGAGGCGATGAGTCTTTGCTGCGCCAGCTCGCCGACTTCACGATCGCGCGGGACTTCCCGCAGATCGACGCGGCGGACCCCATGCGCTACGCACGGTGGTTCCACGAGGTCTGCACGCGTACCGCGACGATGATCGTGCATTGGATGCGCGTCGGCTTCGTGCACGGCGTCATGAACACCGACAACATGAGCGTGCTGGGCCTGACGATCGACTATGGCCCGTACGGATTCCTCGACGACTTCGACCCGCACTGGACGCCGAACACCACCGACGCGGGCGGACGGCGCTATCGCTACGCGAATCAGCCGGCGATCGCGCAGTGGAATCTCGAGCGCTTCGCCGATGCGCTGCGCCCGCTGTTCAGCGACATCGAGCCGCTGCGCGAGGGGCTCGGCGCGTACGTCGAGCGCTTCAACGCGGAGTACCGCGCCATGCTCGCGGCGAAGTTCGGTTTCCCCGACTTCGACGCCGCACACGAGTCGCTGGCCCAGGAAGGGCTCGCCTGGCTCAATGAGGTCGAGGGCGACTACACGCTGTTCTTCCGCGCGCTCAGCGACTGGCAAGGCGAGATCCCGACGGACGACGCGGCTGCCGTCGCGGCGCTCGGCGACATGTTCTACGCTCCAACCAAGCGTGACGCCCAGACCGCTGCGGTAGCCGCCTGGCTCCGGCGCTGGCAGGCTGCGCGGTTCGCGCCGAGCGTCGATGTGGCGGCTACACGGGCTGCGATGCAGCGTGCCAATCCGCGATTCGTCCCGCGCAACTATTTGGCACAGCAAGCCATCGACGCGGCGACCGCGGGCGATGCCTCCGTACTGCACGCGCTGCTCGACACGCTGCGTCGTCCCTACGATGCACAGCCGGGGCGCGAGGCGTTCGCCGCCAA
The DNA here is from genome assembly GCA_013822285.1 of Gemmatimonas sp. GTDB lineage: Bacteria > Gemmatimonadota > Gemmatimonadetes > Gemmatimonadales > Gemmatimonadaceae > Pseudogemmatithrix. The sequence goes on along the minus strand of PNKF01000001.1, from coordinate 36,057 downwards.
GCGCCCCGACTGGGCCCGGCACAAGGCCGGGTGTTCGATGCTGAGCTGCAGCTCGTAGCGATCGGCTACGGCGCGCGCACTCCGCGGCCCGCACTCCACGGAGCGCCCGCTGCCGCCATCGCAGTGTGCAAGCGCGCGAAGCCGCCGCTGAGCAACGCGGCAAGATCCCGCTCCAGGACGCTGAGCTCCGCCTCCGCGAGGTCCGCCTCGCGTCGCTGCGTCGCCGTCGGCGCGTAGCGATGTTCGTACTGCGCGGCAGCCCAGAGTCGCGGTGCGATGGCTTGCTCCTGCGATTCATCGAGGTCGCCCCGCACGGGGTCGCCGTTGAGGCGGCGGGCGAGCACTGCGACGGCGGCGTCGAGGGAATCCACCTGCGCGTACAGCGCGGGGTTCGGCCGCGCCGCGGCCGGAATCGATGCGCGCGCATGCCGTAGCTGCTCACGCGCACTGCCTAGCTCGCGCGAGGTCGCGGCGACGCGCCGCTGCAGTCCGGCGACTCGCTGCTGGAAGGCTGCGGCTGCAACGAAGTCCGGCGCGCCCGGCAGCGACGGCACCGGCTTCACGGCAAAGCGCTGCGCCTCACCGAGCGCCCGCACACCGGACGCGGAGACGAGATGCAACTGCGCGGTATAGGTCCCCGGCGTCGCGAGCGGCCCCAGCGGCTCACCCGCCCACGGCGGACGGAACGCCGGCGGATTCAGGTTCACGGGCTCAGGACTCGCGTGGCGAAGATCCCAGTTCACGCGCTGTAGCCCAGGGCGTGACGGCAGCTCGAGCAGGCGCACCGTCACGCCCGATTCATCCCGAATCGCGAGGACCAGGCGGGGACCCGGCTCTGCACGTTCACTGCGCAAGCGATCGAAGCCAGGAAACGGAATGTCGGCGCCGCGCTCGCGCAGTCGCCCTTCCTCGGACCGCCGCGCCTCCTGCGCCGTGCTCGGCATTCCCGCGACGTAGTACGTGAAGACAGCCCCGAACGGCGGATTCTCCGTGACGTAGTCATCGGTGCCAAGCTCAGGACGCCCCGGGGCCTGTCCCACCGCCGCCGGCACGTACCACCAAGCGTCGCGCAACGGCAGCAATGTCGCCACGTCGGCCCGGGCACCGGCCGCGATGGCGCGCAGCGCCGTGTAATCGTCGAGGACGAAGATGCCGCGACCGAAGGTTGCCGCGACGAGATCGCGGTCGCGCGGATGCAGCTTGATATCGCGCACGGCGATCGTCGGCATGTTGCCGAGCCGATGCCAGTTCGTGCCCGCGTTGGGTGACCAGAACACTCCCTGCTCCGTGCCCGCGAAGAGCAGGCCAGACTCCGTGTCTTGCTGGATCGCCCAGACGATTGCGCCCTTCGGCAAGTCGCCGGCGATGCTGCGCCACGTGCGTCCGAGGTCTGCGCTCACGAAGAGGAACGGCGTGAAGTCGCCGATCTTGTGCGCATCGGCCGCGACGAACAGCGTCTGCGCCGAGTGCTGCGAGAACTCGACGTCGTTCACGAACGACAGCGGGGGCAGGCCGGGGAGTGGCGCCGTGCGCGTCCAGGTGGCACCGCCATCCGTGGTGACTTGCACCAGCCCGTCATCCGTACCCACCGCCAGCGTCCCCTCGGCCTTCGGTGATTCGCTGATGGCCGTCGTCGTGGCGTACTTGGACATCGCGCCGTGGTCGAAGAGCGCGTCGACGCTGGGCGTGCGCCCGTAGAATCGCTGCGCATAGCGTTGGCCGCCCAGCGTGAGATCGCCGCTGATGGCCGTCCAGCTGTCGCCGCGGTCATCGCTGCGCCAGACGCGTTGCGAGCCGAAGTAGATGCGGGCCGGGCGATGCGGGCTCACGAGCAGCGGCGAATCCCAGTTCCAGCGCTCGGGTGCATCCGTCGAGGCCGGCTGCGGCTTGATCATCACCGTCTCGTCGTTGCGACGGTCCTTCCGGGCGAGCATGCCCTCCTGCTATATCAGGTACATCAGGTCAGGATTACCCGGTTCGAAGGCCACGCCGTAGCCGTCGGCACCCAGTGGGACGTACCAATCTTGGTTGCGAACGCCTTCGCCGTGCAGCGTGCGCGAAGGCCCGTGCAGCGTCCCGAGGTCCTGTGCGCCGGCGAGCACATCATAGAATGGCGAGCGGTCATTCAACGCGACCTTGTACAGCTGCGAGAGTGGCAGATTGGGGAAGTGCCGCCAACGCTGGCCCTCGTCGAAGCTCTCGTAGAGCCCGCCGTCCGTGCCGACGAGCAGGTGCCGGCCGTCGCTCGGATCGATCCACAGCGCATGATTGTCGCTGTGCTTGTCGTGGCCGGTCTCGAGGTTGGCGAATGATCGCCCGCCATCGCGCGTGACCTGGATGAACACGTCCATCTGGTACACGAGGTCGGCGTTGCTGGGCGAGGCCTCGAGTTCTTGGTAGTAGTGCGGGCCCGTGCCGCCCGAGATGTAGGCGTTGCGGCGCTCCCAACTCTCGCCGCGGTTCATCGACGCGTAGAATCCTCGCTTGTCGCCCGCCGCTTCGATGGTGGCGTACACGCGGGCGGGATCCGCCGGCGTGACGGCGAGGCCGATCTTACCGATCTCGCCACTGGGCAGGCCTGTGCTCAGCTTGCGCCAGGTCTTTCCGTTGTCGGTGGACTTGTAGATGCCGGAGCCGGCGCCACCGGCGAGGAATCCCCAGACGTGACGGCGACGCTGATACGCGGCCGCATACACGACATCGGGATTCGACGGATCGAACTCCATGTCGGTGACACCCGTGTTCTCATCGATCTGCAGCGCGGCGGTCCATGTCGCCCCGCCGTCGGTCGAGCGATACACCCCGCGCTCCCCGCCCGACGACCACAGCGGACCTTCCGCGGCCACGAGCACCGTGTTGCCATCGCGCGGGTCCACGAGGATGCGACCGATGTGCTGCGAGTTCGCCAATCCCATGCGCTGCCAGCTGCGTCCGCCGTCGCGCGAGCGATACACGCCGTCGCCCCAGCCCACGTGGCGACCGCTGACGTTCTCTCCAGTGCCGACCCAGACGACTTCCGGGTTGCTGGGATCGAGCGTCACCACGCCGATCGAGAAGGACGGCTGTCGCTCGAAGATCGGCGCGAAGGTCACGCCGCTGTTCGTGGTCTTCCACACGCCACCAGAACCCGCCGCCACGTACCAGGTGCGTGCATCGCGGGGATGCACCGCCAGGTCGGCGATGCGGCCACCCATCAGCGCCGGTCCGATCGGACGCATGGGCAACTCGGCCGCAGCCGACGCGGGCACGGGCACAGCCTGCGACACCAGCATCTGGAGGGGAAGCACGGCGACGACAATCGCAGCGACAGCGGACCGGACGGGGAGCATCGATTCACCTGGTGAAGAGACGCGCCGAAAGTAGCGTCCGCCGGCACGGAGTGCCACGCGTCGGCTGGAATCGGAGACCTCCCGCGGCACACTTCCGAGGCGCAGTAGCTTTCACGCGTGTCACTCGAGCGCGAACCGCCCTCCCCTGGTCCCTCGCCGCATCGCCCTTGGCCACGCGTCCGGCGTTGGCTACTGCGCGGGATGCTTTTCGCGTTGCTGGCACCCGTCGTCATCTCCCTGAGTTTCAACTTCCTGCAGCCGCCGACGACCGCCGTCATCCTGCGCCGCACGGTGCAGCGCGCCATCGACGGCAAGCGCCCCTGGTATCCGCGCCGCGACGTCGTCGGCCGCGCCGAGATCGCGCCATCGCTGCGTCGCGCGGTGCTCGCCGCCGAGGATGACCGCTTCTATCTGCATTGGGGCCTCGATCTCGTCGAGATCAACAAGGCTATCGAGCGCGCCGAACGCGGCGGCCGCCTCCGCGGCGCGTCGACGATCACGCAACAGGTGGCGAAGAACATCTTCCTCTGGGAAGGCCGCTCGTTCGTGCGAAAGGGCTTCGAGGCCTATCTCACGCTGGTGCTCGAGTTGACGCTGCCCAAGGAACGCATCCTCGACCTCTACCTCAATCTCGCCGAGTGGGGCGATGGCACCTTCGGCGCGGAGGCGGCGGCGCGACGGCACTTTGGCGTCAGCGCGGCCCGACTCTCGCGCGAACAGTCGGCGCGCCTGGCGGCGATCCTGCCGAGCCCGCGCCGCTGGTCACCGAACGGCAGCGTGGCCTCGCGCCGTGCGGTGATCATCCTCGACCGCATGCGATACGCGGCGCCGCGGGACTGAGTCCGCGACGCCGCGTCGTCGGCTTCACCGCCCGTACGGCCGACGCCGGTAGCCGACGCCGGTAGCCGACGCCGGTAGCCGACGCCTAGAAGCGCAGCCCCACGCCGAGCGTGACGAAGCTGTTGGCGCCGCTCTTGAACGGCTTCACGTAGGACGCCGTGGCCTCGAGCATCAGCAGCCCCACCGACACGTTCGGCGCGAACGCCCATTCCTTCGCGTCCGTCGTGTAACCGACCTCGGCGCCAAGGTCGAGCAAGGGCAGCGGCGAGAAGTGCGGACCAGCCTGCAGCATCAGCTCCTGCACGTCATCGGTGAGCGGATTCGCCGACTTGAACTGCGTGTAGGTCACGGAGCCCATGACCTTGAACAGCAGCAGGGGCACACCCGCGCGGAAGTACGCGCCCACGCCCGCATCGTGCGTGTCGGCGAAGTCGCCCTGCGGCAACGCGCCGTGCGCACCGAGGCGGATGTCGAGCAGCGGGACCTGCGCCTGCGCCGGAACCGCGGCGAGGGCGACGAAGGCGGAAGCGACAAGCAGACGACGGAGCATACAGGCCTCTCTGGTGGTGGCGAATTCAGGGTGCTGCAGATCGTACCCGATACAACTGTACCCGTTGCACGCCGAGCGAGTCACGGCTGCGACCGATCATGACATCCTTCGCAAAGCGCAGCACGGTGATGCCCTTCGGGGTCTCGGCCGCCCCGAGGAGCTTGCCGTCGCGGTCGAGCACGTCCCACTGGCGCGTGGAATCGAGCGGCATGCGGAAGCGCTCGAGCCAGATGCGACCGCTGGGGTCGAGCTTCACGCCGATGTACAGCGGCGCGAACTCGCTGAGGGGCAGCGGCTGCGCGTTGAAGTTGGCGTAGCGGGCGCTATCGGCCTGCCCAGTCATCGAGACGGCCACTTGCCGCTTGTACTCGTCCCAGATGTCTGCGCTGCGCACCCGCGGCCGATCCCAGGCTTCGGCGCCGATCTCGGTTCCGTCGAGCGCGTGGATCTGCATGGCGGGGGCATTGCCACCGACGATGATCAAGCGATCGCCGTCGACGGCGAAGAGCGGCTCCGAGGCGAGCGGAATCGAGATGGCGCGGACGCGGCCCTCGAACTCGTGGAACAGGCGCGGGCGCATCGGCAGCTGGATGATCGTATCGAGCATCGCGCCGGTGGAATCGTAGCGCAGCAGCTGGTAGTTGGTGTTGAAGATCTGCCCGGGCGCACCGCGAATGGCACCGCCGTTCGCGAAGGCCTGCACGACCCAGTCGCCGTTCGCGGCCAAGCCCTGCAAGTAGGGGCGTGGCGTGTCCGGATACAACGTGAAGCGACGCGTCTCACGGAACGTGAGATCGGGCGCCAGCACGTGCACGCGCATGGCACCTTCGTCGGCCGCGAGCAGCGTGTTGGCATTGGCGTAGAGGAACCCCGACGAGCCCTCGTTGAACTCCATCGGGCCTGCGCCGACGCGGCCGAGCGTCGAGACATGCTTGCCGGTGGAATCGAAGATGCGCAGCTCATGCGCATCCCCGTCGGCCACGAGGATGCGACCGTCGACGCTCACGAGCGCGTCGACCACCCGTTCAAACTGGTAGGCGTCTTCCCCCTCCTCGACACCGATCGTGAGGAAGGGCGTGGACTCCACCACGACGCCGGCGGCGTCGGAGACGCTGCGCGTCCCGCCATCACCGCCGCAGGCGAGGCCCGCAGCGGCGAAGGCGACGATGAGACCGGAACGCATGCGCATCAGCGGCGCTGCCCCATGCGATACTCCTTCGGCGGCAGGTTGCCCTGCAGGTGCGTCACGAAGTAGTCCCAGCGCCGGCGCATGATGTACATGCCGTCCACACCGAAGCCGTGGCGCTGGTTCGGCAGCATGATCATGTCGAAGTCCTTGTTGGCCTTCATGAGTGCATCCGCGACCAGCAGCGTATTCGACGGCGGCACGTTGTCGTCCATCATGCCGTGGATCAGGAAGAGCTTGCCGCGCAGATTGGCGGCGTGCGTCTGGTTGGCCTCGGCCGCGTAGTTGTCGCTGTTGCCGTTGCGCACGAGCAGGCCCTGATAGCGCTCGCCCCAGTCGTCTTCGTAGTTACGGTTGTCGTGGTTGCCCGACTCGGCGATGCCGACGTCGAAGAACTCCGGCGCCCGGAACATCGCGGCCGCCGTGGCGAAGCCGCCGCCCGAGTGGCCCCAGATGCCGACCTTCTCGATGTCGATGAAGCGATGGCGCCGCGCGAGTTCCTGCATGCCCGCCACCTGGTCGGGGATGCTGTTGTCATTCATGCGGCCGTAGTACGCGTCGTGGAAGGCCTTGGAGCGCTGCGGCGAGCTGCCCATGCCGTCGATGAGCACCACGACGAAGCCGAGGTCGGCGAGCGCTTGGTGATCACCGCGGGCCGGCGAGAACGAGCGCGAGCCCACCGAGCCGCCCTGCGGACCCGGATAGATGTAGTTGATGATCGGGTACTTCTTGGTGCTGTCGATGTTCGTCGGCGTGAACATCAGGCCGTACAGATCCGTCTGGCCGTCGCGCGCCTTGACGCTGAAGGGCTGCGGGGCCTTCCAGCCCGCCGCCGTGAGGCGCGAGATGTCGACGCGTGCGAGCTCGCGGACGACGCGGCCCGTGTTGCCGTCGCGCAGTACGGTGACCGGCGGCACGTCCGGCTGCGAGTAGGTGTCGATGATCCAGCGCGCATCCGGTGAGAGCTGCACGCTGTGATTGCCGACTTCCGGCGTGAGATGCACGAGCTGGCGCCCGTCGAAGTTCACGCGGTACAGCGAGTTGAAGTACGGGTCGCGGCCGGGCTCGCGGCCCTGCGCCGTGAAGTAGATGCGCCGTGCGCGTTCATCGACGCGCACGATGCGCGTCACGTTGCCGTCGCCGGTCGTGATGCGGTTCTTCAGCTGACCCGTGCGCAGGTCGAACAGGTACAGATGCATCCAGCCGTCGCGCTGCGACCACTGGATGAGCTCGTTGCTCGAGGGCAGCACGCGCCAGAGATCGTCATCCGTCGAGGCGTCGCCGATGTGCGTGGGGCTGGTCTCTTCGTAGAGCGTACGGACTTCGCCCGTGCTCGCATTCGCCACGCGCATCCACATCTGCTTGTGGTCGCGCGATGACGAGACGAAGGCGAGCTGCGAGCCATCGGGGAACCACTCGAGGTCGCAGAGTTCGCCGCCGCATTCGATGTGGTCAGAGACGCGCGAGCGATGCTGGTCGGCAGGCATCTGCAGGCGCGTCACGGCCGGGCGGCCGTTGCCGCCGTCCAAGGCGATCACGACGCGGTGGATGCGGAAGATCACCGAGTCGCCGGGCAGCGGATACCGCCAGGCCTGCAGGCGCGGCGCGCCGACGTTGGTGGTCGTGAGATACATCATCGAAACGCCACGACCATCGTGCTGGAAGGTCGCGAGGCGCTTGGAATCCGGGCTCCACGAGACGACCGGATCGTCCGAGTGCGTCCAGCCGGCGTTGTTCGTCGCGTAGCCGAAATCTTCGACGCCATCCGCCGTGAGCTGGGACTCCACACCCGTGGTGAGGTCCTTCACCCAGAGGTTGTAGTTGCGGATGAACACCGCCTTGCTGCCATCCGGGCTCACGCTGGAGCGCGGCGGCGCGGCTTGCGCGGGGCGTACCGGCGGCGTGGCCTGGCAGGGATCCGTGCCCTGCACGCAGGTCCGGCTCTGGTTGCGCGCCGGATCGACGATGCGAAGCTCAGGCCCGCTCGCCGTCTGCACGCGATACCACAGGCGGCCATCCGGCAGCCAGGTGAATCCGTTCGCCGCGCCACTCACCATCGGCGCCACGTTCTGGCCCAGCCAGCGCTCGGCGCGCTGGTAATCCTCGGCCGTGAGCTGCACCGGGTGGTGCATGCTGTGCTGCTGGGCGGACAGGAGCGCCGGGAAGGCCAGCGCGACGAACGCGAGGGGTCGAAGCAGTCGCATGGGTCTCATCTATATGAAGAGGGGGGCCGCGGGACGTACCCGCGAAACTTACCGGTGGGCGGCGCCCAGCAAAGGCGTGGCCGATCGCCGGGGGGCTTGCGGGATGGATTTATTAATTGAATAGTTAAACTCAATGACTAAACGAAAGACGGCCTCGACCTCCGCGCCCAAGCGGCACCCCGGACGCCCGAAGCGCACGCCCGAGGCCCTGCTCCAGGGCGACCACGGCGTCGACGCCGAGACCCGCATCCTCAGTGCGGCGCGCGCGGTATTCACGCGCGCCGGCACCGCCGGCGCCCGCATGCAGGACATCGCGCGCGAGGCCGGCGTCAACCAGGCGCTGCTGCACTACTACTTCCGCAGCAAGCAGGCGCTGGCCGATCGCGTACTGCGGGAGGCAGCGGCGGCGCTGTTCACGGCACTGCCCGGCACGATTCGACCCGACGCCCCGCTCGAACAGCTGCTGCGCGCTTTCGTGCAGGCCTACATCGACACGATGCGACGCACGCCCTTCCTTCCGGCCTACGTCGCCGCCGAAGCGCACCACAATCCGCAGCGTGTCGCGGCGATCATCGAGTCAATCACCGGCTCGAACCCAAGTCGCGAGTCGCCACAGCTGCTCAGGCGCATCCAAGCGATGGTCGACGCGCGCGTCGCCGCGGGGGAGATGCGGGCCATCAAGGCCGAGCAACTGATGGTGAACATGATGAGCCTGCTGGCCTTCCCCTTCGTCGCGCGGTCCGTGCTCGCCGGTGTCTACGCGATGGACGATGCCGCCTTCGAACGATTCCTCGACGAACGTCGCGACGAGCTGCCGCGATTCCTCCTTAACGCCCTCCGGCCATGAGAGATCTCCGCGCCGCTATCGCCACGATCATCGTGCTCGCCACACCGCTGGCGACGCTCGCCGCGCAGTCAACTGACGCCCTGCGGCTTCGCGACCTGATGGCCGCCGCCGAGCGCAGCGATCGTCGTGCGGCCCAGCTGTCACTGGTCGAACGACAGTCCGCGCTGCGGACCCAGTCGCTGGACCGCGAAGTGCGTCCATCGCTCTCCGGGTTCGCCGTCGGCCAGTACGTCTCCGACGTGCCGAGCATCGGTGGCGTCCCGATGGTGCCCTACCAGCAGTACGACGCCTACGTCACCGTGCGCCAGCGCTTGTTCGATCCGTCGCGCGGTCCGCGCCGCGACGTCGAGGACGCGCAGCTCGAGGAAGCGGAGGCCCGCGTACGCGGGGCGCTGTGGCAACAGCGCCAGCAAGTGAGCGACGCCTTCTTCACGCTGCTGGCCCTCGAGGCCAAGCGACGCACGTTGCTGGCCGCCATGACCGAACTCGAGACGCAGCGACGCCTCGCCGCCACGCGCGTGGCGGCAGGCTCCGGCCTCGCGGGCGAACTCGCGCTGCTCGACGCCGAGTTGCTGCGGCGCCGCCAGTCGCTGGATGACATCGATGCCAACCGCAGCGCCACGCGCGCCGTGCTCGCCTCGCTCGTTGGCCAGCCCATCGCCGAGTCGACGACGCTCGCACTCCCCGAGCTCTCGGCCAGCGTCGAATCCGCGCGCGAGGCGATGGCCTCGTTGCGCGCCCGCCCAGAGTATGCACAGTTCAGCGGCACGCGCGACCTCCTCGACGCCCGCGCGCGGCAAACGCGACGCGCCGACCTGCCGCGCGTCTCGGCATTCGCCCGCTCCGGCTACGGCCGGCCGGGCATCAATCCGCTGGCGAGAGATTTCCAGTCGTACTGGATCGCCGGCGTGCAACTCGAGTGGTCGCCTGCGCTCTGGGGCGGTGCCTCGCGTGACGCCGAGATCCAACGGCTCCAGCGCGAGATCGTGAGCAGCGAAGAAGCGCAGTTCACCGCCCAGATCGAACGCGCGGTGCAACGGGATCTCGCCGCGATGGATCGCCTCACGCGCAGCCTCGAGAGCGACGACGCGATCATCGCGCTGCACGAGCGCGCCGTGACTGAAGCACGGCGCCGCTTCGCCGAGGGCGGCATCACCGCCGGCGAACTCGTCGACCGAGAATCTGACCTCTTGGCCGCGCGCACCGCGCGCGACCTCCACCGCGTGCGGCTCGCCGAGGCACAGGCGCGGTTCCTTACGACCGTCGGCCAGGAGATTCCGTGATGCGCCCCGTCTCTGCTGCGGCCTGTGCCGCCACCTTGCTCCTCGCTGCCTGCGGGAGCGAGACAGACCCCGACGCATACGGGAACTTCGAGGCGGATGAGGTCATCGTCGCGGCACAGGTCGCCGGCCCGGTAACACGCTTCGACGCCCTCGAAGGCCAGACCCTGGCGGCCGGCACGTTGGTCGCCGTCGTCGACACCATGCCGCTTTCGCTCGAACGCCGCCAACTCGTGGCGCAGCGCGGCGTCCTCCGTGCGCGCGGCGCGGAGCTGCGCGCCCAGACCCAATCCGTCGCCGCACAGCTCGAGATCGCACTCCGCAGCCGCGAGCGAACGCAGCGCCTGCGGGCGGGCGAGGCCGCCACCGCGAGCCAGGAAGATGCCGCGGAGCGTGAAGTCCGCATGCTGGAATCCCAGCGCGACGCGCTCACCGCCACCGACGGATCGCTGCAGGCCGAGCTCGCCGCACTCGACGCGCGGATCGCCGGCCTCGATGACCGCATCGCACGCGCGCAGGTGCGCGCACCGATCGCCGGCACCGTACTCGCCACCTACGCGCGAGCTGGCGAGACCGTCCAACCGGGCCAAGCACTCTTCGCCATCGCCGACCTCGGCACCCTGACCCTGCGCGCATACGTCACCGGCAAGCAGCTCGGCGACTTCCGCCTGGGCCAAGCAGTGCGCGTGCATGCGACGATCGGCGATTCGTTGATGGCCTTCGCGGGAGAAGTCGCCTGGGTGTCGGCGCGCGCCGAGTTCACGCCCACGCCGATCCAGACACGTGATGAACGCGCGGACTTGGTGTACGCCGTGAAAGTGCGCGTGCGAGACCCAGACGGACGACTCAAGATCGGCATGCCCGGTGACCTTACGCTGACGACCACTCCGTGAGCCTCCACCGCGCGATGACAGCGTCGAGCGGCGTCGACGGCACGCCCGTGGTCGTCGATGGCGTGACGAAGCGCTTCGGGGCGACCACGGCACTGGACCAGGTGTCCTTTGCCGTGCAGCCGGCCGAGCTCTTCGGTCTCGTCGGCCCCGACGGCGGCGGGAAGACCACGCTGTTCCGCGTGCTCACGACGCTGATGCTCCCCGATGCCGGACGCGCCAGCGTGCTCGGCCTCGATGTCGTCCGCGACCTCTGGGCGATCCGTGCGCGGGTGGGCTACATGCCTGGGCGCTTCTCGCTCTACGGCGACCTGACGGTCGAGGAGAACCTCAAGTTCTTCGCGTCGGTGTTCGGCACGAATCTCGAGCACGGCTACGCGCTCATCGCCCCAATCTATCGCCAGATCGAGCGATTCAAGGATCGTCGCGCGGCTGCGCTCTCGGGCGGCATGAAGCAGAAGCTCGCCCTGTCCTGCGCCTTGGTCCACCGCCCACAGCTGCTCTTTCTCGACGAGCCCACGACCGGTGTGGACGCGGTCTCGCGCCGCGAGTTCTGGGATCTCCTGGCGGAGCTGAAAGCCGGTGGGCTGACCATCGTCGTCTCGACGCCGTATATGGACGAAGCCGCGCGCTGCGACCGGGTCGCGCTGATCCAGGAAGGCCGCGTACTGGCGATCGACGCGCCATCGCAGATTGGCGCGCGCTTTCCCCGCGCGATGTTCGCGGTGCGCGCGCGCCAACGCTCACGCTTGCTCAGCACCCTGCGGCAGTACCCGAGCATCGCCTCGGCGTATCCGTTCGGCGAGGACGTGCACGTCAGTGACAGCAGGACGGACCTTGCGCCTGACGTGATCATGCGGGAGCTGCAGGCGTACCTCGCCGCAGCGGGCCTCGACGACGCACGCATCCGACAGAAGGCGCCTGGAATCGAAGACGCCTTCATCGAGTTGATGGGCCGTGCGCCGGAGGTCGCCGCGTGAGCCACGTCCCCGCCCCGACGAGCCCAGCCCGGGTCGCGATCCGTGTCGACGACCTGACGCGGCGCTTCGGCGACTTCACGGCCGTCGACGCCATCCGCTTCGAGGTCGCCAGTGGCGAGGTGTTCGGATTCCTCGGGGCGAATGGCGCCGGCAAGACGACCGCAATCCGCATGCTCATCGGACTGCTGGCGCCGACCGATGGCCGCGCCCAAGTCGCCGGATTCGACGTGGCGACTGACGCGGAGCAGGTGCGCCGGCGCATCGGTTACATGAGTCAGCGCTTCTCGCTGTACGAGGACCTCACGGTGCGCGAGAACATCGCGCTGTACGGCGGCATCTACGGACTCAGCGATGCCGACATCGCGGCGCGCGGTGGCACGATGATCGCCGAGCTGCGCCTCGAGGCGCACGCCGACGAGCTCGTGCGCACCCTGCCCCTCGGCTGGAAGCAGAAGCTCGCCTTCTCGGTGGCGCTGCTGCATGGGCCAGACGTCGTCTTCCTCGACGAGCCCACCGGCGGCGTGGACCCTATCACGCGGCGGCAGTTCTGGGAGCTGATCTACGCGGCGGCGGCCCGCGGCACGACCGTGTTCGTCACGACGCACTATCTCGACGAAGCCGAGTATTGCGATCGCGTCGCCATCATGGTGGACGGCCGCATCGCCGCGCTCGGCACGCCTGAGGAACTGAAGCGCGACTTCGCGACGGATTCGTTGGACGAGGTCTTCGTACGCCTCGCGCGCGGCACCGGAGCGGTCGCGTGACGCAAGCCCTCGCCGCGCTTCGCGCCTTCATCGTGAAGGAGTTCCAGCACATCCTCCGCGACCGGCAGACGCTGGTCATCTTGCTCGCGCTCCCCGTCGCGCAGCTCACGTTGTTCGGTTTCGCCCTGCGCACCGACGTGCGGGACATCCGCCTCGCGTACATCGCTGAGGCTCCCGACGATGCGACGGCCGCCCTGCGCACGCGGTTCGCGCGGAACGGGCGCTTCACGCTGGTGGATGTGGCGCCGACACCAGGTGCCATCGAGGCGGCGTTCCGAGCCGACCGGGCCGACGTCGCGCTTGTCATCGCGTCCGGACTGGCCGAGCGGCTGCGCGACGGGCGCGACGCCGAGTTGCAGGTGATCGCGGATGCCTCCGACCCCAACACGGGGGCCACGATGCAAACACACGTGGTTGCCGTGCTGACGGGATGGCAACGTGACCTGCTACCGCAGGCCGCGAGCGGCGGCATCGAGCCGCGCATCCGCATGCTGTTCAATCCCACGCTCGAGAGCGTGAATCTCTTCGTACCGGGCCTGATTGCGCTCATCCTGACCATCGTCACCGCCCTGATGACCGCAATCTCGCTGTCGCGGGAGAAGGAGCGCGGTACGCTGGAAGTGCTGCTGGTGTCGCCGCTGCATCCCTGGCAGGTGATCGTGGGCAAGGTGGCGCCGTATCTACTGCTCGCCTTCGTGAACGTCGTGTCCGTGCTCGTGGCGGCCTGGTTGGTGTTCGGCGTGCCGTTCCGCGGCTCGTTGGTCACCTTGATGGCGGGCAGCACGCTCTACGCCCTCGTCGGCCTCGCGCTGGGCGTGCTGATTGCCGCCATCACCAGCAGTCAGTTGACGGCGATGCTCGCCGCGCTGATCGGGACGATGATGCCGAGCACGCTGCTGAGCGGCATGATCTTCCCGATTGCATCGATGCCGGCGCCGCTGCAGCTGCTGTCGAGCATCGTACCGGCGCGTTGGTTCATCGACATCTCGCGTGGCATCATGCTGAAGGGAGCGGGCTGGACCGAACTCTGGCCACAGTTCGCGGTACTGACGGCCATGTTCGCCGCGCTCATGACGCTCGCCATCCGCCGCTTCTCGGTGCGGCTCGACTGATGCGCGCCCTCCGCGTCCTGCTCCGCAAGGAGTTCCTGCAGATCCGTCGTGACCCGACGATCCTGCGGCTGCTGTTCATCATGCCCGTCGTCCAGCTGATGGTGCTCGCCAACGCCGCCAGCTTCGAGGTGAAGGAGAGTCGGGTCTGGGTCGTCGATCGAGATCGCACGCCGACATCTGCGGCACTGGTGGAGCGCCTTGCCGGCACGGGACGCTTCCTGGTCGTAGGCCAGGGCCTGCGACAGGAGGATGGTAACGCGGCCCTGCTCGCCGGCCGCGCCAACGCCATCGTCTCGATTCCCGAGGGCTTCGCCCGCGACCTCCAGCGCACGCACCACGCGGCGGTGCAGCTCGCGTTCAATGCAGAGGATGGAGCGCAGGCCGGCGTCGCGAGCTCGTACGCCACGGAGGTGGTCGCGCGCTACAGCGCCGAGCTGGGCGCCGCGGTCCTCCCGATGAACGTCGCCGCGAGCGCGCGTGGCACTCCGACGCCTGGCAGTCCGCGCATCGACGTACACCGCCGGAACTGGTTCAATCCGGCGCTGGAGTATCGCTGGTATATGGTGCCCGGCATCCTGGTGCAGTTGATCACGATCGGCGGCACGTTCATGACGGCCCTGAACATCGTGCGCGAGAAGGAGGCCGGCACGCTGGACCAGCTCAACGTCACGCCGATCGGGCGCACCACGTTCATTGCGGCGAAGCTGATTCCGTTCTGGATCATCGGGCTGGTGCAGTTGAGCGTCGGGCTCGCCGTCGCCGCCTTCGCGTTCCGCATTCCCATCGAAGGCTCGCTCGCCCTCGTGTACGGCGCCGCGGCGCTGTACTTGGTGGCGGCGCTGGCCGTCGGGCTCTGGGTCTCGAGCATCTCGGACACACAGCAGCAGGCGGTGTTCGTCACCTTCTCGCTGTTGATGGTCTACATCCTGATGAGTGGACTGTTCACGCCGATCCGTTCGATGCCCGACTGGGCGCAGAACGTCGCGCAGCTCAACCCCTTGATGCATTTCATCTCACTGATGCGCGGCGTGATGCTCAAGGGCGCCAGCGTCGTGGACGTGCTGCCGCGCCTCGCGGCGCTCGCCGGGGGTGCCGCTGTCCTGATGACCCTCGCCGTGCGGCGATACCGCAAGGGCGGCGCCTGAGCTGACATGGCGTCGGCGGTCGGCGCGACGGGACCAGCCTCGCGCTACATTCTGGCGATGCAAGAGGAACTCGCCCCGACGCGCGACGTCCGCCGCGTCATTCTCGCCTCGTCGCTCGGCACCGTCTTCGAGTGGTACGACTTCTACTTGTACGGATCGCTGGCGTCGATCATCTCCCGACAGTTCTTCTCGGGCGTGAACGAGACGGCGGGATTCATCTTCGCCCTGCTCGCCTTCGCCGCCGGCTTCGCGGTGCGCCCCTTCGGCGCGGTGTTCTTCGGCCGCTTGGGCGATCTCGTCGGGCGGAAGTACACCTTCCTCGTGACGATCGTGCTGATGGGCACCTCGACATTCCTCGTCGGCGTGCTGCCCACCTACGCGACGATCGGCATCGCGGCGCCGGTGATCCTCATCCTGCTGCGACTGCTGCAGGGACTCGCACTCGGGGGTGAATACGGCGGAGCGGCGACGTACGTGGCCGAGCATGCACCGCAGGGGAAGCGTGGGCTCTACACGGGCTGGATCCAGACCACGGCGACCCTGGGGCTCTTCCTCTCCCTGCTCGTGATCCTCGGCTGCCGCACGCTGCTCGGCACCGAGCGCTTCGATGCCTGGGGCTGGCGCATCCCGTTCCTGTTCTCGGTGATTCTGCTGGGCATCTCCACGTGGATCCGCCTGTCGCTGGACGAATCGCCGTTGTTCCGCCGTATGAAGGCGGAGGGCAAGCAGTCGAAGGCACCGCTGCGCGAGAGCTTCGGGGAATGGGCGAATCTGCGCATCGTGTTGCTGGCGCTGTTCGGCCTCGTGGCGGGTCAGGCCGTGATCTGGTACACGGGCCAGTTCTACGCGCTGTTCTTCCTCACGCAGACGCTGAAGGTCGATGCGCAGGCCGCGAACCTCATGGTGGCCGCAGCGCTGGTGATCGGTACGCCGTTCTTCGTGGTGTTCGGCTGGCTTTCCGACAAGATCGGCCGCAAGCCGGTGATCCTCGGCGGCTGCCTGATCGCCGCGCTGACGATCTTCCCGCTGTTTCATGCGCTGACCGCCGCGGCGAACCCCGCGTTGGCGGCCGCGGTGGAGCGTGCGCCGGTCGTGGTCGATGCCGACTCGCGCTTCTGTTCGGTGCAGTTCAATCCCGTCGGCACCTCGACGTTTACGAGCGCTTGTGACGTCGCGAAGTCTGCGCTTGTGCGGCGCGGAGTACCGTACCGGAACCAGCCGGGATCGACCGAGACCGTGCACATCACGATCGGTGATCGGACCCTGACCTCATACGATGCGCGCGCTGCGGCCGCAGACACGGCGAAGGCGCGATTCGAGGCGGAACTTGAATCGGCGCTGTCCGACGCCGGCTACCCGCGCGGCGCCGACCCCGCGCAAGTGCAGACGCTGCGCGTGATCCTCGTGCTCGTCGCCTTGGTACTGCTGGTGACGATGGTGTACGGTCCGATCGCGGCCATGCTCGTCGAGTTGTTCCCCACGCGCATCCGCTACACGTCGATGTCGCTGCCGTATCACATCGGCAACGGCTGGTTCGGGGGATTCCTGCCAACGACGGCCTTCGCCATCGTCGCGGCGACCGGCGACATCTACGCGGGCCTCTGGTATCCAGTCGTCATCGCGCTGGTGACCGTCGTCATCGGGGCGTTGTTTCTTCCGGAGTCCCGCCACGCGACGCTGGACGACTGACGGCGCGGGGACCGACACATGGACGCCTGTCGCGATTCGCGACACTGCATCAATGTTGCCTAGGCCGATTTTCGATTCGGCCTAGTCCGCGACTACCAGATAATTGCATGTTGAGAGGGCTGGCGATCTGCCTAGGTCGTCAGCTTCCTCCATCCGTCGCCAATGCTCTGCGTTCGTTGCGTCACGCCAATTGCCGATGACGCCAAG
The DNA here is from genome assembly GCA_013822285.1 of Gemmatimonas sp. GTDB lineage: Bacteria > Gemmatimonadota > Gemmatimonadetes > Gemmatimonadales > Gemmatimonadaceae > Pseudogemmatithrix. Next base: position 19,034 of record PNKF01000001.1, on the reverse strand, counting down.
TTCTGCCACTCCTGTGGGTCGATGGTATCCGACGCCGAGGGGCAGGCCGCAGCATCTGCCGCGATGAACGATGACTCGTTCGCGATCATGGAGCGTATGCTCCGCGAGGAGACCGCAGGCGAGTACACGATCGGCCGCATGCTGGGGCGCGGCGGCATGGCGGTGGTCTACCTCGCCGAAGAACCCAAGCTCGGCCGCAAAGTCGCACTGAAGGTGCTGCCACCTGAGCTGACCTTCGGCCATGGCGTCGAGCGCTTCCTGCGCGAGGCGAAGACGGCCGCGACGCTCGACCATCCGAACATCATCCCGATCTATCGCATCGGGGCCAGCGGTCGCTTGTTCTGGTACGCCATGAAGTTCCTCGAAGGCCGCAGCCTCGAGGATGATCTCAAGGACCAGGGCAAGCTTGGCCTCGAGACGACGATCCAGATCCTCGACCAGATCTGCGATGCCTTGGATTACGCCCACGAGCGTGGGGTCGTGCACCGCGACGTGAAGCCCGCGAACGTGATGCTCGACGCACGAAACCGCGTCACGTTGACCGACTTCGGCATCGCCAAGGCGCTGAGCGACGGCGGACTCACCGCTACCGGCTCCTTGGTCGGTACGCCGTACTACATGAGCCCCGAGCAAGGCCGCGGCAAAGGAATCACCGGTGCCGCTGACCAGTACTCGGTCGGCGTGATGGCGTACGTGATGCTCACCGGCAAGGTGCCCTTCGATGGCGAGTCGGCCATCGACGTACTGCATCAGCACTGCACGATCGCCGCTCCGCGACTCGCCGACACGGCGCCGCATCTACCGCCGCACGTCTCCGAGGTCATCGAGAAGGTCCTCGCGAAGGATCCCGCCGATCGATTCCCGAATTGCCGGGCGTTGGTGCAGGCACTACGCGATCCGACCACGAAGTATGCGCGCGCGAGTGGCCGTACCCTGCTCATCGACTCGAACGAACTGCGCATGCGGCTCGCGTCCGGCCTGCGGCCGGAGCTGTCGTTGCCGGGTGAAGTCACGTTGCCCGCGTCCGGATCGCGTCCCGCAACGCCCAAGCGTGGCATGTGGGTGGCGGCCATCGCGGCGACGTTGGTGATTGCGACGCTCGGGGTCTTCGCGCTCAATGGCAGTGCTGGCGGGGCGGACGCCTCCACCGCAGCACCTTCGGTGACTGCCCTGCCGCCTGCGGCAGGCGACGAGGCCCCCGCCGCACCTGCACCATCCTCACCGTCCACCGCAGCGCCATCGTCTGGATCCGAGACGCGCAGCACGCGGGAGGCCACGGCGGCGCCCGCGGCTGCGGCACCCGTCCGCCGCAGCGCCGAGTCGGCGCTTGCCGAACTCCTGCTCGTGCTACCGACGCCGGGCGTGGTCACCATCGATGGCGTCGACCGCGGTGAGCAATCGCGCATGCGCGATTCGCTGCGTGCCGGCGTGCACAACATCCGCATCGCACGTGAAGGTTTCACGCCCATCGACACCAGCATCAGCTTCGCCTCCGGCGAGTCGAAGCGCGTCACCTTGCAACTGGTCGCGCGCCCGTGAGGTTTCGGCGGGTCCTGGTGGTGATGACGCTCCTGCTCGTCAGCGTCGGCTCTCGTGCCGACGCGCAGCAGGAGACGCGCAGCGCACTGCTGCAGCGCGCCACGACGGCCTACGACGACTTTGACCTGGCGCGCGCGGCACGACTGGCCCGTCAGGCCGTCGATCCGGCACTCGGTCCCCGCGACAGCGCCTGGACGCGCGGCGTCCACCTGCTCACGCAGCTGCTCCTCGAGTCCGACCGCCCGGCGCATGCGCAGCTGTGGGCGCGCTGGGCCCTGCGACTCGAGCCGACGATGCCGCTGGACTCCGCAAACTTTCTCGCGCGCGTCGTCGGCACCCTGCGTGCCGCACGCGACAGCGCCGCGCGCAGTGCCAGCGACGCGGCGGTACGCGAATCCTACGTCTGGCCGTCGGCGACCTCGACCGCTACGGATGCCCGCTTCCGCCTCGGACAATCGACGGCCCCCGTGCGCGTGCTGGTCCGCGGCGTCGGCGTATTGTCCGCCGGCGCCGGTGTCACGGTGGAGCCGGGGCGCTACGAGATCGAAGTGACCGCGGATGGGTTCTTGCCGCTGCGCATCACGCGTGAGGCGCTGCCCGGCGTCACGACCGAGCTGTCCTTCCTGCCGCTGTCTGCCGCGGCCGCTGCCGCATCACTCGAGCCTCAAGCGCGCCAGCGCGTCGAGCAGGGTCTCGTCACGCTCAACGTGCAGCGATTCGGGCTGCCCACGCGATGCGCGATCGGCGTACTGCTCGATGCACAGGGACGGATCGCGGTGTCGTATGAGTCGATCCGCGGCGCCGATTCGCTGTGGATCGGCGGCAGTACGGTCGCCGTCGGGGTCGCCGCGTGGGATCGGAGTGCGAACCTCGCGATCCTCAGCGCCGGCAGCTCCAGCGCCACTCCGCTCGACGCCGCACCCGCACCGATGGCAGGACAGGCCCTGTTCGGGCTCGGCCGGCGCGACTGCGACACGTTCGTCGAAGGACGCGCCCTCGTGCACGAGGGGCCGGCATCCGCCGTGAGCCTGACCGCGCCCGCCACTGGCATCGAGGTCGCGGCGCCGATGGTGGACTTCGAAGGACGGTTCGTCGGTTTCTACGAAGGCGGCGTCCGCGTGCAGACGCTGGACGCGCTCGCCGCACTGAACACCACGGCAGATGCGAACATCGCGGCGGGCGTACTCCGCCGCGCCCGCGAGGTCGCGGAGGCGGAACGTCAGCGATTCGGGGTCGTCGTGCTGAGCAGTGCCGCACGCGGCGCGCGCATTCGCGTCGAACCGATGGAGCCCTGGCATTGGGCGGCCCTCGACACTACGGCCGCGTCGCCGTTCACCTTCGCCGGTCCCGCTGGCCGTTACCGCGTACATCTGCTCGCTACGAGGGCGGCCGCGCAGTCGGAAGTCGTCACGGTTGCCGCGGGCACGCGCTCGCGCAGCACGCTCAGCGGTCGCACGGCCATCGCGTCGACCGGCTCGGCCCCGACCGCCCAGCGCGAACGTCGGCGCGTCCCCAAGTGGGTGTGGTACACGGCGGCCGGCGTCGGCGTCGTCGCGGGCATTGCCTTGAGCGGCAGCGGCGGCGGCGATCCGCCGCCGGCGGTGATCATTTCGGTGCCGAATCCATGATGCCCTCCCTGACGGCTCGGGCCTCGCGGCAGCTGCGCATGACTGTGCTCTCGATTGGCGGCATCGCCATCTTGGGCAGCTGCAGTGACGCGCCCACAGAAGTCGCCACCACGGGCAGCATCGCACCGCGACTCTCCTTGGTCCGTGCAGACTCTGCGACACGCGCGTCGCTGGTCTTGCCGCTCACCGCCGTCCGCGCGCAGGTGATCGGCCCGGTCTCGCGCGTCGTCGACCTGCAGCTACGCGGCAGCGCCTGGGAGGGCCGAGCGACGGGCCTGCAAGCCGGCACCTATGAAGTCATCGTCGAGGGACTCGCCGGCGGTGAAGTGCAGTACTACGGGCGTCTCGCCAGCATCGCGGTGGCGCGGGGCGCGACGGCCGAGCCGTTCATCGCCTTTGCGCCATCCGTGCCGACGGTGGCAGCGCTTCCGTTGACCACGACCACGAGCTTTGCGCAGCGCGTCACCTTCGCGCGCGTGGCCGCGGCGACATCGTACACGATTCAAGCCAGCCAGTCATCGAGCTTCGAGACGGGTGTCCTGCAGACGACAAGCACCGACACCACGCCGGTCGTCGCCGTGAGCGACCGCGGCACGTGGTTCATTCGTACGCGTGCCTCGCTGCCCCAGGCCGGCTCCCCGGTGCCGTGGTCTGAGACGCGCTCGTGGACGGTCGAGACGGCCAGCGGCGGTGCCGACGCTGGCGCTGCGACAGCAGTGCCGTCTGCGCTGGCCGCCACGCAGACCATCGCCGGCCGCAACCTCACCTCTGACAAGCGCGTCGATTGGTTCAGCCTCAGTGGGGTCCGAGCGGGCGACACGCTCGTCGTCGAGACCTTCGCGTCGCGCCTCGAGCTCACCTCACCACTGAACTCGATCCTGACGGTGTTCCGCGCCGACGGCGTCACCGAGGCCGGCAGCAACGGCGACGCGAGCGGCAGCACGGACTCACGCGTCGTCATGGTCGCGACGGCCACCGAGACGCATCTGATTCGCGTGACGGCCGACGGGACGACCAGCGGACACTTCGAGCTGCGCGTCACACAGCGTCGGCTGCCCGCAGCCCCAACGGGGCTGAGCGCCGCCCTCGCGTCTGCAACGCGTGCGACATTGAGCTGGACCGATGCGTCGGACAACGAAACCAGCTTCCGCGTCGAGCGCTGCACGGGCCTCGACTGTACGACCTTCACGGAGATCGGCAGCGTCGCCGCCGGCGTCACTAACTTCGTGGACTCGACGCTGACCGCGGACGCGACCTTCCGCTGGCGCGTCCGCGCCCGCAATGACGTCGGAAACTCCGCATACACCGGAATTGTCACGCTTGCCTCGACCGCGCCGGCAGCGCCGAGTGGACTCGCCGCGACGGTGCAGGCTGGCAACGTCGTGCGCCTGACCTGGTCCGACAACGCGAACAACGAAACCTCGGCGCTGGTCGAGCGCTGCACGGGTGTCGCCTGCTCCGACTTCGTGCAGATCGCCGCCGTCGCATCGGCCTCGTTGGTCAGCTACGACGATTCCAGCGCGTCTGCGGACAACACCTACCGCTACCGCGTCCGCGTCTCGAACGCGGTCGGCAACTCCGGCTACTCCGCAATCGTCAATGCGAGCACTGCGCCCACGGCGCCCACCGGGCTGACCGCCACCACGCAGTCGGCGACGACGATTGCCTTGGCCTGGACCGATGCCTCGGCCACGGAAACACAGTTCGTGATCGAGCGCTGCACCGGCGTTGCGTGCACGAGCTTCGCCCCCGTGGACAGCGTGGCAGCCAATGTCACGAGCCGCAACAACACGGTCGTCGCCGATCAGACATATTCGTATCGCGTGCGCGCCGTGAACGCCTCCGGTAGCTCGCCGGCCAGCGCCAGCGCGACCGCCGACACCAAGGTCCCCGCCGCACCCACGAACTTCCAGGGCACGGTGCTGTCGCCGACCTCGCTCTCACTCACCTGGACCGATGTCGCGACGAGCGAGACGGGGTATCTGCTCGAACGTTGCGAGGGCCAGAACTGCGCGGCGACGCCGTCGAACTTCGTCGTGACCGACACCCTGCCCGCCAACACCGTCAGCGTCAACGTCACTGGACTGGTGACCGGCACTCGCTACAGCTTCCGCCTGTCCGCGATCAACGCTGCGGGTGCTTCAGCATCTGTGACGGTGACGAACCTGAGACCACAGTAAGGAGGAGACCGACGCGTATGCGGCTTCGTATTGCACTGATGCTGCTTGGACTCGCGAGTCCGCTGGCCGCCCAAGGCAGTGCTGGAACAGAGCAGTGCACCATCGTGGGCTTTGAGTGCGACAAGTACGTGGTGCGCACGGGGCCTGACTCGACACCTCGCCGAGTCGCGAAGGTTATCGCCATTTGGCGGGGTCAATTCGGTTTCGGTCCGCACGACACTGCTGCAGCACGAGCCCACGAGGCCGAATATCGCCGTCGGTCACGACTTGCTGAGGACCTGGGGCGGACGTTCATCGGCGGCCTGTCGGGGAGCGGCTTCCGCGAGCTCACCTTCAGCCGTCGTGCTGCTACGCCGGGGCGCTTCTGGGGCAATCTCGATAGCGCCTTCGTGGCTGGTCGCGCATTCCGCATCCCCGAGGGTGACACGGCTCTCGTGCTGCTGATGAGCGGCCCAATGCGGGCAGATCAGCCGCCGCCGACGGTCACGAGCCTGTTCACCGATGGGCTGCTGCCGCCAAACGGCGAGAAGCGATGGCAGAATGGCGACACGACGTTCTTCATACGTGCGCCGCGGAATGCGCCGAGTCTTCCACTCGGCTTCACCGAGATTCCGGCCGTGATGGCCTTCATCAAGGACGGGCGCTGATCACGCGACGGTTGCGCCACGCGGCCGCGCGGCTGCTCGCGGCCGCGTGGCTCGCGTCGGGGGCAAGCCTCGACGCGCAGCAGTTGCCGGACCGCGACTTCGCTCCACGCATCGCGGCACCCGCCTTCGCGCCCACTTCTGGCCCGCGCCTCTGCGTCGACGAGGCGCACGACAACTTCCACACGCTCGACAACCGTTTCTACGCCTTTGGCCAGCTCGCCGCGCGCGACGGCTATCGTGTGGCAGCACTGCGCGTCCGCTTCGACGCCGCGTCACTCGGCGCCTGCGACATCCTCGTGATCTCCAACGCGCAGAACGGCATCCCGTGGAATCAGCAGCCGCGGCCCACGCCGTCGGCCTTCACGAGTGCGGAGATTGCCGAGGTGCGCGCATGGGTCGAACGCGGCGGCGCGCTCTTGCTCATCGCCGACCATCAGCCGTTGGCGGGTGCGGCTCGCGACCTCGCGGCAGCCTTCGGCGCTGAGTTCATCGATGGCTTCGCGTACGCGGGCATCGAGGCGGCGAGCATCGAAGCAAACCGTGGCGGCGGCTCGGCAGCGCCCACGCTGTTCCGACCCGCCGATTCGACGCTCGTCGGCACGCATCCCATCGCACAGGGACGCCGCGCGAGCGAGCACATCACGCAGGTGCGCAGCTTCACGGGCCAAGCGTTTCGCTGGCCCTCAGCAGGCGTACAAGCACTGCTGCGGCTACCGGCGGACTACGTCTCGCTCGAACCGCGCTATGCCTGGCAGTTCGACTCTACCACCGCCTCACGACCGGTCGGCGGCTGGCTGCAGGGCGCCACCCGCCATGTCGGGCGCGGACGCGCCGCGCTCTTCGGCGAAGCCGCGATGTTCAGCGCCCAACTTGCCGGTGCGGAGCGTCGCCCCATGGGCATGAACGCCCCGCAGGCCGAGCAGAATGCGCAGTTCGTGCTGAACACGCTGCATTGGCTGAGCGGCCTGCTGGAGCGCTAGAACCACTCCGTACGCATCTCGAAAGCGCTGGCCTCATTGCGCGTGAGCAGCGCCGCGTCCACCTCGTGCTTCGGCAGCTCGAAGCCAAAATAGAACTTGGCCGCCTGCAGCTTGCCTTCGTAGAACGCCCGATCGTCGCCCGCCGCGCCAGCCGCCAGCGCCACCTCGGCGACCACAGCCTGCCGCAGCCAGAGCGCCGCATACACCACGCGCGACACCAGTTCCAAGTACAACGAGGCATTTGCCAATCCCCGCGCCGGTTCCTTGCCCATGACCGGCAGCAGAGCCTGCGTCGCCGCAACCATACGCTGCGTGGCCGCCTGGAGCTGCGCGGCTAACGGCGCCAACGCCGCCGACGTGGCGCCGGTGCCGAGGACGCGCAGCTCGTCGAGCAGCGTCTTGAAGCAGGCGCCGTCGTCCTGCACCACCTTACGGCCGAGCAAATCAAGCGCCTGGATGCCGTTCGTGCCTTCGTGGATCTGGTTCAAGCGATTGTCGCGATACAGCTGCTCCACATCGTACTCGCGCGCATAGCCGTAGCCGCCCATCACCTGAAGGGCCGCACTGATGCCCTCCTGACCGTAGATGCTCGGCCAAGTCTTGGCGATCGGGGTCAGCACTTCGAGCAGGCGCGTCGCGCGCGCCTTCGCGGCCTCGTCTCCGGTCTCCTGTTCATCCACGAGACGCGCACAGAGCAGGATCAGATGCAGCGAGCCCTCGGCTGCGGTCTTGGAGGTGAGCAGCAAGCGCTTGATGTCCGCATGCTCGATGATCGGCACCGGCGGCTTCGCCGGGTCCTTCTCACCGGGCAGCCGCCCTTGGCGTCGCTGCTGCGCGTAGTCGAGGCCAACGTGATACGCCGCGTAGGCCATCGCCATCGCCGCGCGACCGACGCCGATGCGCGCCTCGTTCATCATGTGGAACATGTACGCCAGCCCTTGGTGCGGCTTGCCGACCAACTCACCGATACAGGCCCCGCGTTCACCGAAGTTGAGCAGCGTGCTCGTCGTGCCGCGCCATCCCATCTTGTGGATCAAGCCACCCAGCGTGACGTGGTTGTCCTCGGCGGGATTCCCCGCCGCACCCAAGCGCCGACGCGGCACGATGAACAGCGAGATGCCCTTCGTCCCCGCCGGTGCACCGTCGATGCGTGCGAGGACCAGGTGCACGATGTTGTCCGTCAGCTCGTGCTCACCACCGGAGATCCAGATCTTCGTGCCTTCGATGTGATACGTGCCGTCACCGTTCGGAATCGCCTTCGTGCGCAGGTCGGCGAGCGACGAGCCCGCATCAGGCTCCGTCAACGCCATCGTGCCGGAGAATCGCCCCGTGAGCATCGGCGGCAGCCAACGCTGCTTCTGCTCTTCGCTGCCGAAGGCCGCAATCAGGTTCGACGCGCCAGCCGTGAGCATCGGATAGCTCGCCGTGCCGATGTTTGCCGCTTCGAGATGCCCGATCGCGGCTGATGCAATGACATGCGGCAACTGCATGCCACCGCGAGCTTCATCATGCGTGCTCGCGATGATCCCCGCCTCGGCCGTCGCGTCCCAAGCGGGCTTCACGCCCGGTTGCAGCACGACCTTCCCTTCGCGCAGCTCGGGCTCCTGCTGGTCGTTGGCCTTGCGGTTCGGCGCGTAGAACTCGCGCGCGATGCCATCGGCGGTGTCGAGCACCGCGTCGTAGATCTCACGGCCTTGGCCCGTGAATCGCGGGCGATCGGCCAGCGCATCGGCGCCGAGCAGTTCGTAGAGGACGAAGTTCAGATCGCGGCGCTTCAACATCGCGGGCATCCTGCGTTGAGGTCTCTTTCAAGCTAGGCGGCGGCACCGCTTCCGTGCCAGATTCCCCCCATGGACGACGCCCCGATTCCCCCGCTCCGCCGGCAGATCGCCATCACGCCGCTCCGTGCCGCAGGGACTGCGGGCCTGCTATTCCTGCTGTACTTCTTCCTCTGGCCGGTCCCTATCCGGCCAGTGCCGTGGGAGGCTCCATCAAACCCCGGCTACACTGGCGTCTTCGCGGCGAACGAGCGGCTCTCCGCCATGGACACCGTCAGCGTGCTGGGCGAGCGCGGGCCGGAGTCCATCGCCGTCGATGCCATGGGTCGCCTGTACTTCGCCACGGCCTCGGGTTGGATCGTCCGAAGCGACTCGCTGGGCGCCAACGCCGAGCGCTGGGCGAACACCGGTGGGCGTCCGCTGGGCATGGCCTTCGACGCCAATGGCACGCTCTGGGTCGCCGACGCAGTGAAAGGGTTGGTCTCCGTTTCCGCGAGTGGCGCCGTGCTCGTGATGGCCACCGAGGCGGGCGGCCGTCCGATCCGCTACGCCGACGACCTCGACGTCGCCGCCGATGGCCACGTGTATTTCACCGATGCGTCCACGGCATTCTACCCGCCGCATTTCGACGCACTGCAGGCCAGCATCCTCGAGGTCATCGAGCACCGCGGCACCGGTCGTGTCTTGGAATACGATCCCGGCACTGGTCGCAGCGCAGTCATCGCCGATGGCTTGGTGTTTCCCAACGGCATCGCGATCACGCACGATGGCAGCGGCCTGCTCGTGAATGAGATGGGCAACTACCGCGTCTTGCGCATCGAGCGCGACGGCGTGGCCCGCGGTGCCATCACGGCAGTGGTGACGGACTTGCCGGGCTTTCCCGACAACCTGACGCGTGGGCAAGACGGACGCTACTGGATCGCGCTCGTCTCGCCGCGCAACGGACTCGCCGACTGGATGTCCGACAAGCCGATGCTCCGCAAGATGCTGCTGCGTCTGCCGAAGGCCGTACGACCGGGCCCCGTGCACTACGGACACGTGATCGCCATCGACAGCAGCTGGCGCGTCGTCGCGGACCTGCAGGACCCCAGCGGACGCTTGGAGTCGCTGACGCACGCGCTGGAGACGCCAGGCACGCTCTGGCTCGGATCGCTGTCGGCGCCGTTCGCCGCGCGACTACCCTGGCCTCAGTCGTCCTCGACTGCCGCCGCTGCGCGCGACAGCCAGCCGTGACTAGACCGGCGTGATCCCCGGGCGACCGTGCTCGACGCGCCAGCGCGACACTGTGGTCACGGCTGCGCCAGGCTGTGTCACGAACGGCACTTCACGATAGTCCGTGCGCCACTGCATTTGATCGACATCGCAGACGTAGTACCCGCGACGCCCAGACTGCCACTTGATGTACGGCAGCTCAGCCAAGCGCTGCTTGAACGGCTCCGTTTGGTCCTGACCATCGCCGCCTGAGGCGATGCTCGTGCCCACGAACTCGGCGGCGACCACTGGCCGCCCCGGGCGATCGAAGCCGGCATGCAGCTCGTTCACCCAGCTCGAGTGGATGTCCCCCGTCAGCACCACCGTGCGATTGGGCGCGCGCTCGGCGACCGCCGCCAGGATACGCTCGCGACTGCGCGGATACCCCGACCACTGATCCATCGACACGCGCTGCTCAGGCCCCAGCGCTTCGTCATACGGCGCCACCATCACCTGCTGTCCCAATACCTGCCAACGCGAGCGCGATTGGCCGAGTCCGTCCGTCAGCCACTTCTCCTGCTGCGCACCGAGAATGGAACGCGCCGGATTGTCCCAGTCACCACAGGGTACGGTGCGATTGCCGTCGTCACAGGCCTGGTCGTCGCGGTACTGCCGCGTGTCGAGCATCCAGAAGCGGGCCAGCGATCCCCAATTGGTCGTGCGGCGGATGTCGAGGTCAGCCCAGGACCGCGCGCGCGGGACGCGCACCGGTTGGTGTTCCCACCACGCTTGGTAGCCCGCGGCACGGCGCGCACGCATCTGCTCCACGGACTCCATGCGGCCTTCGCCGAATTCACCGGCGTAGTTGTTGTCCACTTCGTGGTCATCCCAGGTCACCAACCACGGGCACATCGCATGCGCGGCTTGGAGCTCCGCCTCCATCTTGTACTGCGCATAGCGCAGCCGATAGTCATCGACGCTGATGATCTCGCGCCCGACATGCGACCGCACGACTTGGTCGCGGCCCCCGTACTCGTAGATGTAGTCGCCGAGGTGGGTGACGAGATCGCAACGCTCGTTCGCGAGATGGCCATAGGCAGTGAAGAGTCCCTGCTCGTAGTTCGCGCAGGACGCGACGCCGAAGCGCAGCGGTGTGTTCGCGCCCTCGGCGGGCGTGGTGCGCAGGCGACCCACGGGCGACTTCGCCTCACCCGACTGAAAGCGATAGAAGTACCAGCGATCCGGTGCGAGCCCGTCCACTTCCACGTGGACGCTGTACGACAGCTCCGGCGCGGCGGTGTACCGCCCCTGCTTCACGATCTTGGTGAACGCTTCGTCTTCGGCGACCTCCCACACGACGACCGGTCGGTTGCCCGGCATGCCGCCGTGCGGCTCCAGCGGTCGCGGCGCGATGCGCGTCCACAGGACCGCCCCGGTGGACCATGGATCACCGCTGGCAACGCCCAGCGAGAACGGATTGTCGGTGTAGCTGGGTCGCCAGGTGAGACGCCACTCGTTGGGCAGGCCTGCGCAGAGGGCGCTCAGGCTGACGACATCGATCAGGAAGTCGCGACGTTGCATGCCTGACGCTCACACCAACGAGACGCGTCGGCAAGGGCAGCCTGTCACAAGCATGCTACGACCAGGCGCTGTATCTTCTCGCAGACCCCATCCGGAGCCCCGCTCGATGCACCGCACCCTCCTCCGCAGCTTCGCCGTCGCGACACTCGTCCTCGCCACGCTCGCCGCCGCACCGCTTGGCGCGCAGACTGGTGAAGCACTCATCCGGCAAATTGGCGGCACGCCGGCCGTGACCGATCCGACCTTCCGCGCGCCCGCAGACCTGACCTATCGCCTCGCCTGGCACGTGACCGAGGCGCCAGCCGAGCCCAACGGCATTGCCGCAGGATTCCGCAGCCCGCCGAACCTGCTGCGTCAGCTCGAGTCGAATGGCGTGCCGCGTCGCAACATCAAGCTTGCCGTAATCGTCCACGGCACGGCGACACCGTCGCTGCTCAACAATGCCGCGTACAAGGCGCGCACGGGTGCCGACAATGGCAGCCTAGCGTTGCTCACCGCGCTGCATGAAGCCGGCGTGCAGATCATCGTCTGCGGGCAGGCCCTGATCAACCGCAACGTGCCGCGCGACCAACTGCTGCCCTTCGTGCAGGTCGCAACCACTGCGACCAGCGCGCACGCCATTCTCGCCGCGCAGGGCTACGAGATCTTCACGCCGTAACTCGATCGAGGGACATGGCGCGGACTACGCCGCGCCATGTCCCTCGCGCACGAGGTCGTCCCGCACGGGGCCGAGGATGGCACGTGCGATGAAGATGAAGCTCAGCAACACCAGCACGCCGATGCCCTGTCCCTTGGCGGGCGTCATGCCCAGCTTGCCGATGCAGAGCCAGGCGACAAACGCCCAGATAACCGGGCCAGTGATGGCGCTGAAGCGACCAACCATCCCATACAGGCCGTAGAACTCACCGATGCGATTGGGCGGCGTGAGCCGCAGCATCAGCGGTCGGTCCGCGCTCCAGATGCCGCCCAGCGCCACGCCCGCCATCGACGCCACAACGAAGAGCGTCTGCCAGGGCAGCCCGAGCAGCCCGACCGAGGCCGCGCCCGCGAAGGTCGCAACCCAGAGCCACAGCACGTAATCCAAGGTGCGCTTCGGCCCGACTTTGTCGACCAAGCGACCCCAGACGAAGCCGCCGACCACGGCGAAGGAGATGGCGCCGAGCATCACGAGCCGCGCCTTGCCCTCGCCCTCGGAGGTCGAGAGTCCTGACGCTACGGCGACGTTGACCGTGTACAAGGTCATGATGCTGATCACGGTGTTAATCGCGTCGGTGTAGAACACGCGTCCGACCAAGAACCGGATGAGCCCGGGATGCTCGTTGCCGCTGCGCAGCGTGCGCAGCGTCTCCTTGGTGCTCTCCTTGATCATCGCCAGCGAAAAGACCGGCTGCGGGTTCGGATTCCCCCGTTCCTTCACGAACACGAAGCAGGGAATGCTCAGCAGCAGGAAGGCGATGGCGATGGCCGTGAACAGGAAGGGCTTGTCGGCCGACTGTGGCAAGAAGCCGATGCCCACGGCGAAGTACGAACCCAGGTAGCCGATGCCCACCCCGATGCCGCTGATGCGACCACGATTCTCCTCGGTGGTCACCTCGGGCAGCAGCGCGTCATAGAACTGCAGGCCGGCCTGGTAGGCCGCGTTCGCCAGCACGAAGGCCAGCATGGTCACCCAGTAGCCGCCACGCGCCAGCAGCGCCGTCAGGACCACGCAGATGATGGTACTGGTCACGAGGAACGGCATGCGCCGCCGAGCGCGGTCCGTCATCGCCCCCAAGAGCGGCGAGATGACGAAGATGATGCCCATCGACACGGCCGTGATGATGCCGTACACCGTGTCCGCCCGGTCCGGGCCCACCTGCTCGCGTACCCACAGCGAGAAGTACAGCGAGACCACGCCCATGGAGAAAATCGTGTTGGCGAGGTCGTAGAGAATCCAGCTCCAAACGGCACGGCGCGGGATGGCCTGCGTGGGGGAAGTCATGCCGGAATGTGCCGCCCCGGCCGATACTCGTCTAGCGGCCCCTTACCCCTCGGATTAATAAGGGCGAGATTCCGTCACGGTCTCCCCCACGATGCCGGCCCACCACTGTTCCCGTCCGTGACCGCCGACGACCAGCTCGCCAGCCTCGCCCGCACGCTGCGCCGGATATCGCGGTGGATCGCCGGGTTCGTTGCGATGGTCGGCCTCTGGTTCCTCGCGCTGTGGTTCCGCGGCAAGGGGCTGGAACTCGCCTTTTCCGGCGCCCAGGTCCCTACGGCCCCTGCGACGGCGCTGATTGCCCTGCTGCTGGCCTTAGGCATCATCGCCTGCGCACGCCCGCACCAAGAAGATCCGTCGATTGCCGCCAAGGTCCTGCCGGCGTTGGCCTTGGGTCTTTCGCTCTGGCTTGGCATCGCCTACCTCGTGGGCGTGGAGGTCGCCCTCGAGCGTTGGCTCGCTGGCCCACCCATGCTCCGCGATGGAGTGCCACTCGGCCGCATCTCCGTCATCACCGCCGCCCTGTTCGCGATCATCGCCAGCGCGCTGCTCGTCGGCCAGTCGAAGGCCCGCGAGTACGAAGGCGCAATCGCGACGCTTGCCCTCGCCGCGGCCCTCGTCGTCCTGCAAGGCTACGTACTCGGCGCGCCGCTGCTCTACGGCAGCAAGACGATTCCGGTAGCCGCACCCAGCGCGCTTCTGCTGTGGCTCCTCGCCTTCGCCACCCTCCTGCGCACCGACCCGACCCACTGGCCACTGCGCGTGGTGCTGCCAACGGGCCGCATCGGCGTGCTGCCGACCGCGCGCAACTTCATCTGGCTGGCCCTGCTGTTCGCATCGGTCGTCATCAGTACAGGCTACTTCTGGTACGCTGCGCAGCGTGAGCAGGCCGAACAGCGTGCGGTCTCCACGCTGCGCACCGTCGCGGATCTAAAGGCGTCCGAGATTGCGCTCTGGTACGCCGGCATCCGCACCACAGTAATGAGCCTCGGGCGCGCACCGCTCGACGCCGACTTGCTGCGCAGCACGAGCACGGCCGACCGCGACGAACGCCGGCGTACAATCGAAGCCTGGTTGCGCAACCTTCGGACCGAACAAGACTTCGAGGCCGTCGCCCTGGTCTCGCCGGAAGGCGAGCGCGTCGCCTACGTCGCCGCGCCAGATGCGCGCCCCGTGACACGCCTCGACACCCAGTTTTGGGCGCTCTCCGGCGACTCACTGCAGGTGACGCCCGTCTATGCTTCAGGTGACGCCATTCGGCGCACCTTCTGGGTGCCGTTGCACAGCGCCGAAGCACCGCGCGGGCGTCCCATCGCTTGGTTGGCATTCATCGTGGCGATCGACCGGGCGCTGTACCCGCGCCTCGCGGAGTTCCCAGCGAACTTCCGCACCGGTGATTTTTCGCTCTGGCCCATCGAGCGCGATTCTGTCCGACTGCTCTCGCCTCCGCGCGACGCCGACATCAGACCGCTGCAGCTCACGCTGCCACTCGACAGCGCCACCGAAGCCGACATCTACGGTCCGCTGGCATCGGACGAAGGATACGAGGGACCAGGCTTCACCCAGCAGCGCATCCGCGCCGTGCAGCGCGAGGTCCCGGGCACACCGTGGCAGTTGGTGGCCAAGGTCGACCACGACGAGCTGCAGGCTCCGGTACTCGCCGCCGCCATCCGAGCCACGGCGGTCTCCCTGTTCTTCTTGCTTGGTGCCGGGGCTGTCATCTACGCGCTCTGGTACCGCCGCGACCTCGCCCGCACACAGCGCGAGCTCGCGCTGATCGAAGCGCGCGAGCACGACCGCAAGGAAATCGAAGCCTCCGAGCAACGCTACGCCCGCGTCATGCGCGGCACCACCGACGGCCTCTGGGACATGAACATGGTCACCGGCGAGGCCTACGTCTCGGAACGGTGGCGGGAGATCGCCGGCATTCCCGGCGACAGTGCCATCAGGTCGGAAGAGGATTTCCTGCAGTTCATCCATCCGGATGACGTCCCGAAGCAACGCGCGGCCATGGTCGCGCACCTCGAGCGAGGCGAGCCCTACGACGTCGAGCTCCGTCTGAAGACCGAGCCCGGCGAGATGGCTCGCTGGATCCGCACCCGTGCCGACATCGAGCGCGACGCCGACGGGCGGCCCGTGTGGATGTCGGGCGCCATCACCGATATCACCCGCCGGCGCAACGCCGAAGAGGAGCTGCGGCGCACCGCGCGACTGCTGCGCGTGCGCTCGGCCATCAATCAGGCCATCGTCCGCGCCGACACCGAAGACGCGTTGCTGCACATGATCTGTGAGATCCTCGTGCACGACGGCGGCTATCGGATGGCGTGGATCGGCCGCCGCGTCGATGATGCCGATCGCTCCGTCGCTCCCGCGGCAGTCGCCGGTGAAGAGCGCGGCTATCTCGCGGCGAGCCCCGTCTCCTGGGGCGACAACGAGCACGGACAAGGCCCCACCGGCCGCTGCATCCGCAGTGGCGTGCCGCAGGTCGCCCAGCGCCTGCTCACGGAGGCCAACTACGCGCCGTGGCGCGAGGCGGCCATGGAACGCGGCTACGGGTCTTCCCTGTCGATTCCCCTCAACGTCGACGGCGAGACTTTCGGCGCCCTGATGATCTACGCCGCTGAACCCGATGCCTTCGACGGTGCCGAGCTGGAACTGCTCACGGCCCTCGGGCTCGACGTGTCCTTCGGCATCAGCGCACAGCGCAAGGACGCCGCGCTGCTCGCCCAGCGCGACCAGCTCACCCTGTTCCGCCAAGCCATCGACCGATCGGCCGACGCCATTTTTGTCGCAGACGTCGCCACCGGCAAGTTCGTGGACTTCAACACGGCCTGTCTGCATCAGCTGGGGTACACCGCGGCAGAGCTCGCCGAACTCGGTCCTGCCGATGTCGTCGTCGATTTGGGATCACGCGGCGGACTGACCGTCGTCGCCAACGGGGTGCGCGCCTCGGGCGGCATGGTGCGCGCTTCGGTGCACCGCCGGAAGGATGGTCGCGACGTCCCCGTCGAAGTCGCGCTTTCCGTACTCGACCTCGGCACCCGGACGCTCATCCTCGGCATCGCCCGTGACGTCTCCGATCGCCTCAAGGCGGACGCCGATCGCGAAGAGCTGCAACTGATGCTGAACCGCGCCCAGAAGATGGAATCCGTCGGCCGGCTCGCCGGCGGCGTCGCGCACGACTTCAACAACCTGCTCACCGTCATCAACGCGACGGCGGAACTGAGCCTCAGCGAGGCCGAGGAAGGCTCGGCGCTCCACCATGATCTCCAGGAGATCCGTGCGTCCGGCGAGCGGGCCGCCGCCCTCACGCGACAGCTCCTCGCCTTCAGTCGCCAGCAGGTGCTCAAGCGTGAGGTGCTTTCGCTCAACGACGTCGTCTCCGGATTCCTCACCCTGCTGAGCCGCGTGCTCGGCGAGGACATCCACGTCGAAGTCCGCCTCGGACGCGACGTGCCGCACATCCTCGCGGACAAGAACCAGCTCGAACAGGTGCTGATGAACCTCTGCGTCAACGCCCGCGATGCCATGCCGCGCGGCGGCACGCTGACCATCGGCTGCGGCATCGCCCAGATCGATGACGAACACGCCGCACGCCGCGAGGGCATGACCGCCGGCCCCTACGCCACGCTGTCGGTCACGGACACCGGCATCGGCATGGACAAGGCCACGCAGGCCAAGATCTTCGAGCCCTTCTTCACGACCAAGGAGACTGGCCGCGGCACCGGGCTGGGTCTCTCCACCGTCTACGGCATCGTGAAGCAGACCGGCGGCAGCATCTACGTGTACTCGGAAGTCGGCAAGGGCACGACCTTCCGCATCTACCTGCCCATCACGGACGAAGCGGCCCCCGAGCATCCTTCGGGCAAGACCGCCGCCCCCACCACGGGCCAGGAGACGATCCTCGTCGTCGAGGACGAAGAGTCGATCCGCATGGTCGCGCGTCGTGTGCTGCAACGCGCGGGCTACTCCGTGCTCGAGGCCGAGTCCGGCGTGGCAGCCCTCGAGCTCCTCAAGCAACACGATGGCCCGCTCGACCTCGTGATGACCGACCTCGTGATGCCCGGCATGGGCGGGATTGAGCTGGCCGCCGAGCTGCGGAAGTCACGCCCCGCCCTCAAGCTGCTGTTCACGTCGGGCTACTCCGCAGAGGCCGTCTCCGACCAGTTCATGCACGAAGGCGACTGGAACTTCATCAGCAAGCCCTACGGCTTGAAGGAACTCGCGGCGGAAGTCCGTCGCGTGCTCGACAGCTAGCTGCGGCGAAGGCTCGGCCGACGCGAGGTCAGGCTCTCGCGCCCTGCAGCAGGCGGTGCTCAACCTTGTGCATCGCCACGTCCGCGACGGTCTTCAGCCCGGCGAACAGCAACAGCCCCACCGTCCCGCCGAGCATCGCGCCGAAGATGATGGTCAGGTGCATCGGCAGGATGCGGATGTAGGGCACGAACATCAGCGTGCCGATGTTCGGCCGTCCACGCAGGTCTGCGGCCACGTGCTCACGGTGCGATTCCCCGTGGCTCATCAAGAAGCCGACCAAGGTCGCGCCGAACCAGAACGGCGCCCAAGGATTCTCCTCGGCGGGCGGCGCCATCGCCTCGCCCATCATCCCCGTGGAGGAGAAGGCGCCGAGGAACATGAAGTACACGAGGTGGAAGAAGCCGTAGTGGAGCACGAAGAACGTCCACACCTTCCGGCGCGTCTGCGGCGTGGGATCCACCTCGGCACCGTTGATCTTGAAGTCGTCGGTCGTGAACTGCTCCAGTTTCTGGATGCGGCGCATCGCGTAATAGCCGATCACCATGCCCTGGATCCAGTACGGCCACATGAGCATCAGCATGCCGTCGCCGGACGCGATGGCGCCAAGCGCGACCAGCGCATTCATGATGACGATGCCGCGCACCGCGTTGTCCTGGGGACGCTCGCCGAAGTGGATGGCCATGCGATGAGAATACGGCGGCGATAGGTGGCGGCGGAAGGCGAACCCGCGAAACGCCGAAGGGGGAGACCTGCAGCATGCAGGTCTCCCCCTTCGGTCATCCAGCGTCCTACGTCGCGCTTACTCCTCGTCGGGCAGCGGCGCGAGCAGCGAAGCGTCGGCTTCCGCCGGGTTCGCCAGGAAGCTCTCCGGCAGCGCACCGAAGCCACCGAACTCCTGGGGCGGCGCCGGCGGCGGCTCGATGTCCATATCCACGTCCGAGTAGCGGTACATGCCCGTACCGGCCGGGATGAGGTGACCGATGATGATGTTCTCCTTGAGGCCGAGGAGGTTGTCCTTGGCGCCACGGATCGCAGCATCGGTGAGCACGCGGGTCGTCTCTTGGAACGAGGCGGCCGAGATGAACGACTGCGTGGTGAGCGAGGCCTTGGTGATGCCGAGGAGCAGCGGCTCCGACGTCGCCGCACGCTGCTTCTTCTTCTTGGCCTTGTCGTTGGCGTCGCGGAACGCCGCCTTGTCGACATGCTCGCCCTCGAGGAACTCGGTGTCACCCGACTCCACGACGCGCACCTTCTGCAGCATCTGGCGCACGATCA